>JAHHTM010000220.1 GCA_020024675.1 Muricomes sp. | reverse complement strand
GGATAAAGATCTGACAAAAGATTTTAAAAACAAGAATATTCCAGATGTAGTTTACTATAGCTTAGGACAGCCTAGTGGATTTACAGAGACAATGTTAAAAGAGGAAGCAATTGCGGATATTTCTGATGTGTTTACAGATGAGTTGAAAGAAAAATTGCTTGGTGGTATCACAGAGAGTGCTGTTGCTCAACCATATGGAGATGGAAAAATATATCTTGCACCATTTAAGTACGAGCCAGTTGGATTATGGTATAACAAAGACTTATTTGAAGGTGAAAATAAGAAATATGATCTTCCAACAACATGGAATGAGTTTTTTGCATTAGGTGATAAAGCAAAAGCAGATGGTATTTCATTGTTTACATATCCAACATCAGGATACTTTGACTGTGTTCTCCGTCAGATGTATGCACAGGCTGGTGGATATGATTTCTTCTTAAAAGCAACTAATTATGATAAGGATACATGGACATCAGATGAAGGAAAGGAAATTATCGATGCACTCGCTAAAGTTACATCAAAAGATTATCTTTTCCCTGATACAGTAGCTAATGCAAATGCAAAAGGTGGACATGTCTTAAATCAGCAGTCAGTTGTTGATGGAAAAACATTGTTCTGCCCAGACGGAAGTTGGATTATGGCTGAAAATGCTAATACAACTCCAGAAGGATTTAACTGGGGTATGACAGCACTTCCAAAATTTGATGCATCTGATGAAAATTATGTATATACATTTACAGAGCAGGTATGGGTACCAGCTGATGCTCCAAACATGGATCTTGCGAAAGAATTTATTTCATTTATGTATTCTGAAAAAGCAGCAAATCTCATGGTAGAAAATACTATTGAGAATAAAGAAACAGGTGAAAGAGTTCCATCAGCAATGGTTTCACCACTCCTTGGGACAGCAGATAAATTGCCAGAAGGAGCTGTAAAAGATAGTTTTACACTTCTTGCAAAAGATGGTTATAACGTTGTATCTGGTGTTGAAGCAACAACAGAGTCAATTAATGGATTTGATTTCGGTGCAACGGTATATGGATCGATTGAAGCTATGGCAACAGGAGAGCTGGATGCTGCTGGATATCAGAAGAACTTAGTAGAAGCATGGGCTAAATTATTAGAAAATCTAAAAAAATAAGTTTGAGCTGTTATAATTAGTTTTAGTAAATGGTGAGTCTTTTGGCTCACCGTTTTTGAAAAAAGGAGAAAAATCTATGAATAAAAAACGTTCAGAAAATCTGTTTGTGTTTGCATGCCTTGCGCCTGCTGTTATTCTTCTTTTTATTTTTATGTTTATTCCTACTTTGAATGTATTTCGAATGTCCTTATATAAAATGGGAGGTATTACAAACAGAAAAGAATTTGTAGGCTTGGCAAACTTTAAAGATTTGCTGCATGATGTTAATTTCTTACAGGCAATGCAGAACTCTATTGCAATTATTGTTATGGTAATGTTATTTACCATCATTCTTGCTGTTTTATTTGCAGCATTACTCCAACGTGGAGATTTTAAAGGAAAAAATTTTTTCCGTATTATTTTCTATATTCCTAATATTTTAAGTATTGTAGTTATTGCAGGTATTTTTGGCGCAATTTATGAACCAACCAATGGACTTTTAAACACATTTTTTCATGCTGTTCATTTAGATGCTCTTGCACATAAATGGATGGGTGAACCTAAAATTGTACTTTATTCGGTTATTTTTGCTCTTGTATGGCAGGCAATCGGTTATTATATGGTTATGTACATGGCAAGTATGGCAGCTATTCCACCTGACTATTATGAAGCAGCATCTTTGGATGGTGCTACTGAGATGCAGATGTTCTGGCAAATTACTTTTCCACTTATCTGGAACAATATTCGTACAACATTGACTTTTTACATAATCAGTACTATAAACTTAAGCTTTTTGTTTGTTCAAATCATGTCAAACGGTGGACCTAATGGAAATACAGAAGTGTTCCTTAATTATATGTACAAACAGGCATATAGTAATGGAGCATACGGATATGGCATGGCAGTCGGTGTAGTTGTATTCTTGTTTTCATTTGTACTTGCTGGAGTTGTGAATAAGATTACAGATCGAGAAGTTTATGAATTTTAGAAAGGAGGGCTAAGTATGGAAAAGAAAAAAAGAGGTTTTTCACTTTATAAGGTATTTATCTATGTAGCCCTTATTACCCTTGCTGTTTCTATAATCATTCCGGTCGGCTGGGTATTCATGGCAAGTTTTAAACAAAATTCAGAATTTATGGGAGCGGGCACAAATCCATGGGCTTTACCGAAAGAGTTTTATTATCAGAACTTTATTACTGCTTTTCGTGATGCACATATGGGAACCTTCTTTATGAATTCTGTAATTGTTACGGTGATTGCATTGTTATTATTGCTCGTTTTGGCATTGCCTGCTTCCTATGCAATTTCAAGATTTGATTTTAAGGGTAAAAAAATCTTAAATAGTGCGTTTATGGCTGGTCTTTTTGTGAATGTCAGTTATATCGTTGTTCCAATTTTTTTGATGCTCAGTGCAACAAATGATTTCTTTGGTGTACAATTCTTTTTAAACAATCGTTTTATACTTGCTCTTGTTTATGCAACAAGTGCATTACCATTTACCATTTATTTGTTGAGTGGATATTTTAAAACATTACCGAAAGGATTTGAAGAAGCTGCATATATTGATGGATGTGGACATTATAAGACAATGGTAAAAATTATGATTCCGATGGCGAAACCAAGTATTCTGACAGTTATTCTTTTTAACTTCCTTTCATTTTGGAATGAATACATCATTGCCTATACGTTGATGGATGGAAATGATACACTGGCAATGGGACTTAAAAATTTAATGGCAGTAGAAAAAATGGCAACTAACTTTGGTATTATGTACGCGGGACTTGTAATTGTCATGCTTCCAACATTGATTCTTTATATCATGGTTCAGAAGCAGTTAACAGAGGGTATGACTCTTGGTGGATTGAAAGGTTAGGTAGATAAAATGAGTAAGACAATTAAAAATACTATTATGATTATTGCTATGGTCATTTGCTTTGCCTTGATTATTATTGGCCAAAAGAACATTTCTATTACAGGTCTTGTAATGGAAATTGTCGGTCTGATCGGACTTTTAATACTCCTTTATCTGTATAATGCCAGATTTAAATAAAGTCGGATTGAGATTAGATTAAAGTCAACGTTGTTTTTTGTGGTATAATGATTTAGAATAGAATCGAAGTCCAAGATAAAAGA
>JAHHTM010000022.1 GCA_020024675.1 Muricomes sp. | reverse complement strand
GAATTATGGATAAGATGATCAAGAGGTTTGATTGTATATCCCATATCTTCCCATTTTGTGATCAGTTCATCTAAAATTTCAGCATTTGTGCTAGATGTTGTATGAAGAAGAACAACTGCTCCCGGATGAATTCGACTTGTAAGTTTATTTAAAGCTTCTTCTCTGGATGGCTGATTATCTTGTTGCCAATCTACATATGCCAGACTCCAGAAGAAGGTGTGATATCCAAGGTCTTTTGCCATCTGAAGATTTTCTACACTGTATTTTCCTTGAGGTGGACGGTAATATTTTTTCATTTTTGCACCGGTGACGGATGTGAATTCTTCTTCCACATCTCCTAGTTCTTTGACAAAGTCCTCTTT
The DNA here is from genome assembly GCA_020024675.1 of Muricomes sp. GTDB lineage: Bacteria > Bacillota > Clostridia > Lachnospirales > Lachnospiraceae > JAHHTM01. The sequence goes on along the minus strand of JAHHTM010000022.1, from coordinate 10,544 downwards.
AGAGGCTATTTTAGACATATCTGGATGACTCCAAGTGTGATTACCGACTGCATGCCCCTCATCGACCATTCGCTTTACTAAATCTGGTTGTGAGGCGACAAATGTACCGACCACAAAAAAAGTGGCTGGGGTATTATGTTTTTTTAAAGTGTCAAGTATTTTTGGAAGATTTCCATTTTCATACCCTGCATCAAATGTAAGATAAATCGTTTTATCTTCCGAATCACCTGCGTAATAAGTATTGCATTTTTTTAATTCTTCTTTTGAAGCATTGCCAATAGGTGTTTTACCATCTTCCTGAAAACTTAGCCCCCAGTTTTCATCAGAAAGGAATAGTGTGTCTGAAGAAGCAGAAGTGTTTACAAAGTTTGTAACCTGTCCCTGAATCATTGCAATAATTGTTCCGGCAAAAAAAGCACCGATGAGAAGGAAAAGAAGACAGAGATTACTCTTAAGATTTTTGATCCTTTTCAGAGAGTTTGGCAAAAGTTTCATAGCATCACCAAAAAAATGTTTTTATAAATCTTATGCGAATAAGCACAGACTGATTCACGAACTTATTGTAATAAACAGAAAAATCCAAATATTGTATTCGAAGACAGAGAATAAAGTTGTATGCGTCTTATTTTTTGGTAATTAGAAATATGTGTAAGAATTTGAATAAGATAAACTATATGTGCATGACAAATCATTCAAGATATGGTATACTTCAATTTAAGTAATATAAGACAAAATTAAGGAGTCAGGACATATGAAAAGAGTATTATTAAAGCTGAGTGGAGAGGCACTTGCAGGAGATAAAAAAACAGGTTTTGACGAAGCTACATGTATCGGCGTAGCACAACAGGTGAAAAAGCTGGTCGATGACGGTGTACAGGTTGCGATTGTTACAGGAGGTGGAAACTTCTGGAGAGGACGCACAAGTGAGACGATCGATCGTACAAAAGCAGATCAGATTGGTATGCTTGCTACAGTTATGAACTGTATATATGTATCTGATATTTTCAGACATGTAGGCATGAAAACAGAGATTTTTACACCATTTGTTTGTGGAGCATTTACTTCACTGTTTTCTAAGGATGCAGCCGTTGCATCATTAGAAGAAGGAAAAGTTATTTTCTTTGCAGGTGGTACAGGACATCCATATTTTTCTACAGATACAGGAGCAGTACTTCGCGCAATTGAGATTGAAGCAGATGCGATGCTTCTTGCAAAAGCAATTGATGGTATTTATGATAGTGATCCAAAGGTAAATCCAGAAGCAAAAAAATATGCAGAAATTTCTATCCAGGAAGTAATAGATCAGAAACTTGCAGCAGTAGATCTTACTGCATCTATTCTTTGCATGGAAAATAAAATGCCAATGTTGGTGTTTGGATTAAATGAAGAAAACAGCATTGTAGAGACAATGTTTGGAACATTTACAGGGACAAAAGTAACAGTATAGGAGGATATGACAACATGGATGAAAGAGTAATAGTATATGCAGATAAGATGGACAAGACCATTGCAAATTTAGAAAGTGAACTTGCTGCGATCAGAGCAGGTCGTGCAAATCCACATGTTCTTGATAAAATTACAGTAGATTACTATGGTATGCCTACACCACTTCAGCAGGCAGCCAATATTTCAGTACCGGAAGCTCGTATGATTCAGATTCAGCCATGGGAAAAAAGCATGTTAAAAGAAATCGAAAAAGCAATTAACATGTCTGACATTGGAATTAATCCTACAAATGACGGAACTAGTGTAAGGCTTATTTTCCCAGAACTTACAGAAGAAAGAAGAAAAGAACTTGTAAAAGATGTTAAGAAAAAAGGCGAGGCAGCAAAAATTGCTATCCGTAACGTTCGTCGTGATGGAAATGATGCATTTAAAAAACTCAAAGGAACAGAAGTTTCAGAAGATGCTATCAAAGATTTAGAAGAAGAACTTCAAAAGATCACAGATAAAAAGATCGAAGTTGTTGACAAAGCAGTCGAAGCTAAATCTAAAGAGGTTCTTACAGTATAGTGAAGTGACCAGAAATATGAGAGAGGCTCGTAGATGTACAGCCTCTCTTTTGCACTTTCAAAAAACAGTATTAAGATAAAAATACTGTGACAGGAGGAAATGATTATGAATGTACCACAGCATGTGGCAATCATACTGGATGGCAATGGAAGATGGGCAAAGAAAAAAGGGATGCCGAGAAATTACGGGCATGCACAAGGCAGTAAAAATGTGGAAAAAATCTGTGAAGAATCGTGGAGACTGGGAATAAAATATCTTACGGTTTATGCGTTTTCTACAGAAAACTGGAATCGTCCGAAAAGCGAAGTAGATGCACTTATGACACTTCTTCGAAACTATATGAAGTCATGCCTTAAAACAGCAGCAAAAAATGATATGAAGATTCGTGTTATTGGAGATAAAACCGTACTGGATGATGATATCAAGAGAAGAATAGCAGAGCTAGAATCAGCCACAGTAAATAATCAAGGTCTTAATTTTACGATTGCTCTTAATTATGGAAGCAGAGATGAGATGATTCGTGCCATGAAAAAAATGACACAAGACTGTGTTGATGGAAAAGTGAATGTTGATGACATCAATGAAAAACTGTATGAAACTTATCTCGATACACATGGAATCCCGGATCCGGATCTGTTGATTCGTACAAGTGGGGAAATTCGTTTGTCTAATTACCTGCTTTGGCAGCTTGCATATACGGAATTTTATTTCACAGATGTACTCTGGCCGGATTTCACAAAAGAAGAGCTTATAAAAGCTATTGAAAAATACAATAAAAGAGAGCGTCGCTTTGGTGGCGTAAAGGAGGAATAACATGTTTAAAACACGTCTGCTTAGTGGGATTGTTTTAGTGTTGATTGCACTTTTTACTCTGATCAGTGGTGGAGGAGTATTATTTGCTACATTATTTATCATAAGTATTATAGGTATGAATGAATTGTATAAGATTTTTGACATTCACACAAAGGCACCTGGAATCTGTGGATATTTATTTGCAGTAGCATATTATGGACTTTTATATGCAAAATCATCTTTGCCGGAAGGAATTGACTGGTTTATGCTGCTATTTATGGCTTTTATGATCGCTATGATGGCAATCATGGTGTTTGGTTACCCTAAGTACAGAACAGAGCAGATTTTTGTTGCGTTCTTTGGCTTGTTTTATGTGGCAGTGATGCTTTCTTACATTTACAGAACAAGACTTCTTCCAGCAGGAATATTTACAGTATGGCTTGTGTTTATCTGTTCATGGGGATGTGATACATGCGCATATTGTGTGGGTATGTTATTAGGAAAACATAAGATGGCACCAAAATTGAGCCCTAAAAAATCAGTAGAAGGTGGAATTGGTGGTGTTGCAGGTGCTGCACTGATAGCTGTTTTGTATGCACTTGCAATTAACCATTTTGGTAATGCAGGAGTAGATGTTTTAAGATATGCAGTGATTGGAGCAGCAGGAGGAGCAATTTCTCAGGTGGGAGATTTGGCGGCTTCAGCAATTAAGCGTTTTCATGACATCAAAGATTATGGAAAATTTATTCCGGGACATGGTGGAATCCTTGACCGTTTTGACAGTGTGATCTTTACAGCACCGATCATATATTATCTGGCAGTTTTACTGTAGATTATAGGGAGGAATAAATGATGAAAAAAATAGCAATACTAGGATCGACAGGTTCTATTGGAACACAGACACTAGATGTTGTGAGACAAAATGGTGATATTCAAGTAACAGCGCTGGCAGCTGGAAACAATATTGAATTACTTGAAAAGCAGATTCGTGAATTTAACCCATCACTTGTAGCGGTATGGAAAGAAGAAAAGGCAACAGAACTCAAAAACAAAGTTCGTGATCTTGAGGTTCGTATTGTATCTGGAATGGACGGACTTATTGATGTTGCTACCGAGAAAGAAGCGGAAATTCTTGTGACAGCAATTGTTGGAATGATAGGGATTCGTCCAACAATTGAAGCAATTAAGGCAAAAAAAAATATTGCGCTTGCAAATAAGGAAACGCTTGTTACTGCAGGACATATTATTATGCCACTTGCAAAAGAATATGGGTGTGCTATTCTTCCAGTAGATAGTGAGCATAGTGCAATATTCCAATCTCTTCAGGGAGGACAAAGAAAGGCACTTCATAAAATATTACTGACTGCATCAGGTGGCCCTTTCAGAGGAAGAAAATTAGAAGAGTTAAAAGATATTAAAGTAGAAGATGCGTTGAAACATCCAAACTGGGCAATGGGACGTAAGATCACGATTGATTCCTCAACTATGGTAAATAAAGGGCTGGAAGTAATAGAAGCTAAATGGTTGTTTGATGTAGAGGTAGACGATGTACAGGTTGTAGTTCAACCACAGAGTATTATTCATTCTATGGTAGAGTACGAAGATGGGGCAGTGATCGCACAGTTAGGAACACCAGATATGAAATTACCTATCCAGTATGCGCTATATTATCCGGAAAGAAGATTTCTTCCAGGAGACAGACTTGATTTTTCTACACTTACACAGATTACATTTGAAAAACCGGATATGGAGACATTTTATGGACTAAAGCTTGCGTATGAAGCAGGGAGAAAAGGTGGATCATTGCCAACCGTTTTAAATGCGGCAAATGAAAAAGCTGTTGCATTATTCCTTGATAGAAAAATTAAGTATCTGGAAATACCAAAGATTATTCAGTTATGTATGGAAAACCATAAAAATATTCCGGATCCTACACTGGAAGAGATACTAAATGCAGAGCAGGAAACATATGAATTTATTAAAAACAGGTGGTAATATATGGGGATTATTTTAGCAATACTTCTGTTCAGTGCGATTATTATATTTCATGAACTAGGACATTTTACTCTTGCAAAATTAAATGGAATACGTGTTGATGAGTTTTCGTTAGGTCTGGGACCAACATTGTTTGGAAAGCAGATAGGAGAAACAAAATTTTCACTAAAATTACTTCCATTTGGCGGTGCATGTATGATGGGAGAAGATGATGCAGAAGACATGTCCGAAGGAAGTTTTAATAGTAAATCTGTTTGGGCAAGAATGTCTGTGATCGTTGCAGGTCCGGTGTTTAATTTTATTATGGCATTGGTATTTGCAACAATCATTGTTGCATGGATCGGATATGATGCTCCGGTTGTTGCGGATGTTGATAAGGGGTATTCAGCAGCAGAAGAAGGAATGATGCCAGGAGATGTGATTACTGAATTAAATGGAAAAAAGATTCATCTCTGGAAAGAGATTTCTCTTGCGAATCTTATGAATTTTGATTCAGAACCTATTGAATTAACTTATGAACGAAATGGAAAGGAAACGACCATTGTTGTAAAACCAAGAAAACTTGCGGATGATTATGCTCCTAGAATGGGATTTCGTTCTAGCGGTGAATTTACCAAAGCAGGATTTTTTAAGTCGATTCAATATGGTGCATATACGTTAAGATATTGGGTAAACTACACATTTGATTGTCTGAAGATGCTTGTCACAGGACAGATTGGTATGAACCAGCTTTCCGGTCCGGTAGGTATTGTTACGACGGTAGATGACATATATAAAGAATCTGCTCCGGGAGGATGGCCGGTCGTTCTTTTAAATCTTCTAAATCTTGCAGTCCTTATTTCTGCAAACCTTGGAGTTATGAATTTACTTCCGATTCCTGCATTGGATGGAGGAAGACTTGTATTTCTTATAATTGAAGCTGTACGAGGTAAGAGAATTCCACCAGAAAAAGAGGGGATGGTGCATGTTGCAGGATTTGCAGTATTGATGGCTCTAATGATTTTTGTACTGTTTAATGATATTATGCGTTTGTTTTAACAGAAATTAAAAGTAACCTCTTATAAAATCATTCATACAATAGTAATGATGATTTTATAAGAGGTTTTTTTATGGCTAAAAATAATGATGCTGTTGATAAGGGGCAACTAAAATTTCATATTGTTTCAGGGGTAACTGCATTTCCAGTAACAGATGCAACAATCAATATTTCTTATACGGGAGTTCCCAACAGCTTTATCGAGCAGTTGAAAACAGATACGTCGGGACAGACAGAAACAATAGATCTTCCTGCTCCACCTGTGGAATATAGTCTTGATCCGAAGATAGAGCAACAGCCATATTCAGAATATACATTTGATATCAGTGCACCTGGTTTTGAAACAATAAGAATTGCAGGAGCAGAAATACTTGCTAATGTAGAAGCTATGCAGAATATACAGTTGAGACCGCTAGATACAATCAATCCTCAAACAGAAGTATTTACAATACCGGCACACACACTTTTTGGAGAATATCCACCTAAAATTTCGGAAGAAGAGGTAAAACCATTGGTGGATACTGGAGAAATTGTTTTAAGTCGTGTTGTAGTACCTGAATATATTGTGGTGCATGACGGATCACCAAGAGATTCTACGGCAACAGATTATTATGTACGGTATAAAGATTATATAAAAAATGTCGCTAGTAGTGAGATTTACGCTACATGGCCAGCCAGCACAATCCGTGCAAATGTACTGGCAATTATGTCCTTTACATTAAATCGAGTATATACAGAGTGGTACAGAAATAAAGGATATGATTTTACAATTACGTCTTCTACAGCATTTGACCATAAATGGATTCCGGGAAGAAATATTTTTGATTCTATTTCAAAAGTAGTAGATGAGTTGTTTTCAGATTATCTTTCTAGACCAAATGTTAAACAGCCAATCCTTACACAGTATTGTGACGGGAGAAGAGTAAGTTGTCCAGGGTGGTTAACTCAGTGGGGATCGAAGGCTTTGGGAGATAAAGGATATTCAGCAATAGAAATCTTAAGGTATTACTATGGTGATAATATATATATTAATACAGCACAGGAAATTTCAGGGATTCCTGCATCCTGGCCTGGATATACGATCGGAACAGGAAGCAGAGGTGATAAAGTAAAACAACTGCAGCAGGAACTAAATGTCGTGGCGGGAGCTTATCCAGCTATACCCAAAATTTCTGTTGATGGGGTTTATGGTCCAGCTACAGTTTCTTCGGTAAAAAAATTTCAATCTGTTTTTGGGCTGCCACAGACAGGAGAAGTTGATTATTCTACATGGTATAAAATTTCTGAAATATATGTGGGAGTTTCAAGAATAGCAGAATTAAACTAAATTGAAATATCATGCGAATAAACTGAAATTATGCTGCAGTTTAAGGTTTTTAAAATGTAAATCGTGAAAGATCGAAACAAAAACTGCAGCTTTTCAATATGTTTCATACAAAGTATAATAAAAAATATTTATATATATTTCAAACACAATAAAAATATGCTATAGTAAAACAAAGTAAGAAAGGGGAAAATTATGTTAGATTTTCGAATGGAAACATTTTTTCAAGTGTGTCATTTTATGAACTTCACGAAAGCAGCAGAAGTTCTGAATATTACACAACCGGCAGTGTCACAACATATTCGCTATCTGGAAAATTATTATGAGACAAAATTGCTTCGTCAGGAAGGAAAAAAATTAAAATTAACAGAGGCAGGTAAGATGTTATATAAAGTAGCATCTACAATGATCCATGATGAGGCAAATTTAAAGAAACAGATTCTGAACCTTTCAAATGCATTGGAAGAACTTAGATTTGGAGCAACCAAAACAGTAGGTGAGGTTGTGATGCCTGAAATAATATCTAGATATCTCAAAGATTATCCAGATTCGCATATCTATATGAAAGTTACAAATACAACAGAATTATTGAAGTGTTTAGAAGATGGAAAATTAGATTTTGCACTTGTAGAAGGATATTTTAAGAAAAGTGACTACGACTGCCTTCATTATTCAACAGAAAAATATGTTGCAGTATGTTGTCCGGATTATCCATTCAAAAAGAAAATTGAACGGATTGAAGATTTATTTGAAGAAAGACTGTTAGCTCGTGAACCAGGATCAGGGACACGAGAGGTGTTAGAGAGGTATTTAGAAGCGAAAAACTGTAGTGTTGACAATTTTAGCAGAATGGCGGAAATAGGAAGTTTACATGCAATTAAAGAATTAGCTAAGTCAGGTTGTGGGATTGCGTTTTTATATGAAGTGGCAGTTAAAGAAGAAATTGCTAAAGGAGAGCTGATGAATATCGACATTCCTGATTTTAATGTATGTCATGATTTTAATTTTATATGGAGAAAGGGTAGTGTATATTCTGATATTTACCACACCTTGTTCCAACGATTTTTAGATACAAAACAATAAAGATAAGTTTTTGAGGTGAACCACAGTGAGTATTTTCATGATAGGAATTGATTTTAATAAGGCATCTTTAGATATTCGTTCCAAATTTTCTTTTACAAAAAAGACAGCTATACATTTGATGGAAAAATTAAAAAACAAAGAGGAAATTTTAGGATGCGTGCTTTTATCTACCTGTAATAGAATGGAACTTTGGACAAGCGTAAAAAATCATTGTAAAGTAGAACTTTATAAGATCTTGTGTGAGGAAAAAGAAATATCAGAGGAAGAATATCAGAAATTTTTTGTAACCCGTGAAGAAAAAAAAGCGGTAGAGCATCTGTTTTATTTAACAAGTGGTTTAAAATCTCAGATATTGGCAGAAGATCAGATACTAACGCAGGTGAAGGATGCATTGACATTAGCAAGAGAAGTTTATTGTACAGATAATGTGTTAGAAGTATTATTTAGAATGGCTGTAACAGCAGCGAAAAAAGTTAAAACAGAAGTTGTATTTTCAAGAGCAAATACGTCTGTAATTTATCAGGCTATTCAACATTTAAATATGCAAGGGATTTTTGTTGCAGGAAAAAAATGTATGGTGATTGGCAATGGGCAAATGGGAAGATTAGCTGCACTTGCATTGAAAGAAGAAGGAGCCGATGTTACTGTTACAGTACGCCAGTATAAAAGTGGAGTAGTAGAAATTCCACATGGATGTAATCGTATTAATTATGGAGATAGGATGAAATTTTTACCACAATGTGATCTGGTTGTATCAGCAACAGCTAGTCCAAATTGTACGATCACAAAAGAACAATTTCAAACAGCAAGTATTGAAAAAGAGATAATTTTAATTGATCTTGCAGTACCAAGAGATATAGATCCTAAGATTCGACAACTGGATTATGTAAAATTTTATGATATCGATAGTTTTAAAATAGAGCAGATCACGCCACAGATAAAGGAAAGTTTAACAAAAGCAGATAAAATACTACAAGAACAAATGGATGAATTTTATGACTGGTTTTCAGGGAGAGAAGTTTATCCAAAAATCCAGAATATAAAGAATGAAGCAGTAGAAGATTTGAACTTAAGAATCACAAAAGTTTTGAAAAAAATAGAATTAGATGAAAAAGATAAAAAAGCGTTGGTAGAAGCAGTAGACGCAGCAACAGGCAAAGTAGTTCTGAAAATGATCTTTGGATTACGTGATGTATTAGAACAAGATATTTTTTGTGAATGTGTGGAAGGATTGAAAAAAGTTTATGAAAAATAAAAAGTTTCCACTATACATAGATATTACGATGCAGAAGATCGTAGTAGTGGGCGGTGGGAAGATCGCGGAGAGAAGAATTAAAACTCTTTTAGAATTTGCAGATAATGTTGTTGTCGTTGCACCAGAAGTTACAGGATTTATCCAGGATATGGCTCAAGATAAAAAAGTGATCTGGAAAAAGAAAAAATATGATAACGAAGACATAAAAGATGCAGATATTGTGTTAGGTGCAACGAATGATGAGGAGGTAAATAATCAAATATACAGGGTATGCAAAGAAAAAAAAATTCTTGTGAATATATCGTCTGATCAAAACAAATGTGATTTTCACTTTCCGGGAATTATACAATACAACGAAGTTGTTATTGGTGTTAACAGCGGAGGTAAAAATCATAAACAGACAAAAATACTAAGAGAAAAAATAGAAGATTTTTTAAAAAAAGGGTGTGAAACAACGAATGAATAGAAAAAAAGTGGTGATTGGAAGTAGAGAGAGTAAACTGGCAGTCATACAAAGTGAAATGGTGAGAGAGTATATTCGCACCAATAATAAAAAGCTGGATGTAGAACTTTTGACGATGAAGACTACAGGGGACATTATATTAGATAGAACACTCGATAAAGTTGGAGGAAAAGGATTGTTTGTAAAGGAACTGGATAAGGCTCTTTTGGAAGGAAAAAGTGATCTTTCGGTTCACAGCTTAAAAGATATGCCCATGGAAGTTCCAGGGGAATTGCCGATTCTTGCCTTTTCAAAAAGAGAAGATCCAAGAGATGTTCTGGTACTTCCAGAGAATATAGATGAACTGGAATTGTCAAAGCCTATAGGATGTTCCAGCTTTAGAAGAATACTTCAATTAAAGGAAATATATCCGAATGCAGAATTTAAAAGTGTACGTGGAAACGTTCTGACACGTCTTGATAAACTGGATTCAGGGGAATATAGTGCATTAGTATTAGCGGCAGCTGGGCTGAAAAGACTGGGGCTTTCCAAAAGAATTTCTAGATATTTTGAGCCGAATGAAATGATTCCTGCAGCAGGACAG
>JAHHTM010000219.1 GCA_020024675.1 Muricomes sp. | reverse complement strand
GTTTTACAAGATGGTCACTTTTGATCCATCCCCCCTGAAAGTTCATTCCATAACATTTATTAAGAATATCTATATAACTTTCCTTTCTGCCTTCCGGATGTTCTTCTGTCAGCTTCTCCATATTCCAGATTTCTGTTCCTGCCCTGTTATGTTCCACATAATCATTCACATTAAAAGCACATCGGCTTTGTAATATACTCTCAAAAATATTTAATAACAATGGGGTTATTCTTCTGATAAAATCAGAACTTTCCCCTTTTCTGACCGTTGCCTGAAGAGCAAGGGCATATTCATAAATAAGCCGTCGTTCTTGTTGACGTACAGGAGAATAAATCTCCTGATTGACCTCTGTTTTTTTCAGAAGTTCATCCAGAAGTCTAAAGTCCAGTTTCTCACGTGCGGCCGCCAACCTGATTTTATCCAGATATCCTTTTGTATACTCCGGATTTAATTCTTCTGCCAGCTTTAATGCACCTTTATAATGAAATCCTTCTACTTCCTTCTGAATGATTGCCTCGTATTTCAATCGTTTCAGAGAAATCAGCTTTTCTTCCGATGTTCGATTTCTATTTTCTTTGTCCAACTCGTTCGGATGATTATCAGGATTCAATTCCCAGCGTATTTCCGGATCATATTCCCCTTTTAAATCATGAATATGCTGATTCATCTGTCGCATAGGTGTTTTGACCTGAATGCATTTACATGGAATGTCTACCATAGTGGCTATAACAAGCAATGCACTCTTCATCGCAGGTGTACCTGATGAAATATTCAGCAGAAGTTCATCTTCCTTATTTAGGTTTTCTGTTAGCTTCGATAATTCATCATCAAATTCCGAAAAGATCAATTCAAACTTTTGTACCTCTGTAAGTTCAGGACGTTCTATAATTTTTACCTCAAATTCATGATTCAGGTCCTGTCCTAATCTTTTAACACAATATGTATATCGATGATCTTTAATTTCATTTTCCAGAATTTCTTTTGACATATACATATATATAATGTCCGGGCGATAATGTCTTGCAATGTGTATTAATGCACCATCATAATAATTATATTCTGACATCGGATCTGTTCCACCGACCGGACTAAATAGAATTTTCATACTCTCCTCCTATTCTTCCTGAAATTTTACAGGTACTGCAATTGTACACGCATTTACTACTACTTTCGAAGGAACCGCAATATTCTGCATAAAAGTTCCATAATAAGGTTTCACTTTTTCATTTATGTGAAAAGTCGCACCAGCTTTTATGTATAGCATCGGTTTTTTAAACGGATACCTGCCTTCAGCAAATTCACGGTCAAGTTTTCCAAATTTCGTCAGCATCTTGTAATTTCCATCTCCCGGATCATCTTCTGCTGGGATAAAATTAGACAATGCCACAAAGCCGTTTGCATCTGGCACATTTAAGAGTTCGTCTTCGCAGTCCAGAGAAAGCATTCTAAATGCTCCTTTCCCCGTAGACTTGCTTCCACCAATTCCAAGTTCAAACATCAGATTCAAAACTTCTGTCAGCTCATCTTTTGAAAATGTAGTCAGAATGTATACGTCAAAAGTACTATCTATGTTGCAGAAAGTTTCATCTGTAACAAACAATGTTCCTTCCCTCTCCACTTCTGGATCACGACTTGAAGAATTGTGAGTCACTCCTACAATTTTCACCTCTTCTTTTTCCAGAAATTCAGAATATCCTTCACACGCCCCTTTTTGAATCTCCATAAACCCCTGCTTCTGGATCATGCCACATTTTTTATAGACTTTATTCCGCTGATACGTTATCTTCGCTTCTTCTTTTGTAACTTCTGCGTATCTCTTTCTTTTCGTATCATATATTCCCATAGGTAATGGTAATCTGTTTTCAGGAAATGCATTTGAAAAGATAATCTGCGCTCCTTCCTGTGTGTTTTTCTTCAGAAATTCTTCCAGCTTTTCTTCTCCATATAAATATTTATAAGACCAACAGAACGCTCCGAAAAATGTATCACTCTGCAGTGGAGATGTATATGAACTTATCGGCTTTATGTTTGCTTTAAACAGCTGCATCCTCATCACTCCATTTTCCTGTAAATCTTACCTGACCATATCCTCTTGATCCAGATCCACCAAGATAACTTTCATCCTGTAATCTGTTTAATGCTTCATTTACTGTTTTCTTCAGCTTATCCTCATCATCTCCATTAAAAATCTGAAGTATGATCTCCACATCAAAACTAAGTCCTGAAGGAATACGTTCGATAAATCTCGGACTTCCAGCTGTTCCATTTTCTCTGTTTATAATATTTTCTGCTTTCTGTTCAAGAAAACTTCCAGATGTAAGAGGCAAATTCTGGATCAAATTTCTTGATTCTTCTGTTAGATTACAATCTCTGACGATGATTCTGGTTGGTGCAGATGCTGCATGTGGGTTCATATGTGCCCCAAAAACCGTACAAATTATACACTCTTTTTTTCCACATCTGCATGGGCTTCCATCTCTTGATTCAATTTTATCAGCATGAGCATGCTCCATAAGTGATCTCATTTTTCCCTTAAGACTTGATCCCGGAATATAAGGCATCTTTGTAATTGGATTTTTTATGACTTCACTATCAACTCCACCAATATTCAGATCATTACTTGTACCTTTTATTGCAAGTCCCGATACGAGTTCCATTGTTCCTGTATACTTAATAACCTTATCCAATTTCATATCTCAACTTCCTCCTAATTATCCTTTTTAGAAAATGCAAGAATCGCCTCGAAATGTCTGATAAACGCCTTAAAATCCTTCTGGTCATGAATACATTTCAGATTTTTATCAATGAACTCCACAAATTTCGAGCTGACAACTTTTCTTGTTTTTGCATATGTAACAGCTGGTAACAGCTGATTTATATCAGCTTCATATTTTTCAAAGTTATTCTCACTGTAAAAGATACTTTTCTCAACACGAAGAGAATACTCATAAAATTTTCTTAACTGAGAACGCTTATTTGCATCCCTTCCCCCATCATTTTCAAAAATCCATGCAAGTTTTCTCGGATACTCAACAATATATTCTTTTCTGAGAATCTCTTTTTTTTCATCTTTATAATACCCGCCTTTAAGATAATTGTCCGGGAAACTTGAATTCTCAGCATTATTGCTACGTCCTGCATTATTGCGCTGTCCTGTATTCTTCTGGTTATTTCTATATCCACCTGGCATTATCTTTTTTCCTCCTTAGTAAGATTCATCACTGTTTTTACAACAAATTCTGCAAAGAATAAATTTTTATTAATAGTATTTGTACT
>JAHHTM010000218.1 GCA_020024675.1 Muricomes sp. | reverse complement strand
CGTTATTGCAGTAGATGAGTATGTCGAAGTAAATGGAGTAAATGTTCATACATTATCCATAAAGGAAAAAGAAGAGTAAATGCAGATTTACATACTATTTTCGATATGATAAAATGAAAGATAAGATTTTTGACAGGTATTAATTTAGAAGAGGCGTGATCAGAAAGGGGAATAGTATGGGACTGACTCATTTTGATAAAAATGGAAAAGCATTTATGGTTGATGTGACTGAAAAAAATGATACGGTACGTGAGGCAACTGCTACTGGTAAGATTGTCGTGAATAAGGAAGTGTACGAGGCTGTATGTGCAGGTGAAATTGGAAAGGGAGACGTGCTCGGAGTTGCAACAACGGCCGGTATTATGGGAGCAAAAAGGACATTTGAACTGATCCCTATGTGCCATATCCTTCCTATTACAAATTGCAGCGTCACATTTAAAATGCTGCCAGAGGAGTATGCGATTCAGTGCTTCTGTACAGTTAGAGTTACAGGAAAAACAGGAGTTGAGATGGAAGCACTTACAGGGGTAAGTACAGCCCTTCTTACTGTGTATGATATGTGTAAAGCGTTGGATAAATCTATGGAAATTCAGGAGATTTATCTATGCAAAAAAACAGGCGGAAAAAGTGGTTCCTATCTTCATGAGAAAAAAGAAATGCATTAGTTATGATAAGGTATTTAGTTTAAGGAGTAGTTTGATAAAGTGTTAGATCAGTATGGACGTAAAATAGAGTATCTGCGTATTTCTGTTACAGACAGATGTAATTTGAGGTGCAGATATTGCATGCCAGAAGAAGGCGTGGAACTTTTACAACATTCACAAATTTTAAGTTATGATGAGATTAAAAGAATTGTAAAAATTTGTGCAAAATTAGGAATATCAAGAATAAAGCTTACAGGTGGTGAACCACTGGTTCGAAAAGGACTAAGCAGTTTATTAGAAAGTTTAAAAAGTATAGAAGGAATAGAAGAAGTAACGTTGACAACGAATGGAGTCCTTTTAAAAAGTCAGATAGAAGAATTAGTAAAAGCAGGGTTGTCAGCTGTAAATATTAGTCTGGATACTCTAGATAGGAATCAATATAAAAAACTGACACGAAAAGATCAGTTAGAAGAGGCATTACAAGGTTTAGAAGAAGCATTAAAGTATCCACAACTTAACGTTAAAGTCAATTGTGTGACAATGTTAGGAGAAAACGATGATCAATGGGTAAAACTTGCAGCCCTGGCAAAAGAAAAACCAGTAGATGTGAGGTTTATAGAAATGATGCCGATCGGCATTGGGCAAAGTGATCCACATGGAAGTCAAGAAATTGTGTATAGAAGTCTTAAAGAGGCATATGAATGTGGAAAAGTTCTCTCTGGAAAATTCGGAAATGGACCAGCGATGTATATGCAGTTCCCTGGATTTAAAGGAAAAATTGGGTTTATCAGTGCAATATCGCATCAATTTTGTGATAGTTGTAACAGGATAAGGCTGACAGCAGATGGATTTTTAAAGCCTTGTCTTCAATACTCTTGTGGAAGAGATTTAAGAGAATGTTTAAGAAGTGGCAGATCAGATGAAGAGATTTTTGGTATCATAAAAGAAACTATTTATACAAAACCACGTAGCCATCAATTTAAAAATAGTGAAAATGAAGGGCTAGTGTGTGAAACAAAGCAAATAGAGAAACGCCGTATGTCTAGTATAGGCGGTTGATAGTAGGAGGATTTGTAATTATGAAGTGGCAGAAATTCAGATTAAAAACAATAACACAGGCAGAAGATATTGTAAGCAGTATGCTTATGGATCTTGGGGTAGAAGGAGTGGAAATCGAAGATAAAATTCCACTTACACAGTCAGATAAAGAACAAATGTTTGTGGATATCCTTCCTGTTACAGAACCAGATGACGGAGTTGCATATTTAAGTTTTTATATGGAGGAAGGGGCTCAGACAGAGGAGATTCTTGAAAATGTACGCGCAGAGTTGAAAGATATGTCAGCTTATATGGAGCTTGGAGAATGTACAATAGAAGAGTCTGAAACAGAGGACCTTGACTGGGTAAATAATTGGAAGCAGTATTTTCATCAATTCTGTGTTGATGATATTCTCATTATACCATCTTGGGAAGATGTAAAGCCAGAAGATGAGAATAAAATGATCATTCACATTGATCCGGGCACAGCATTTGGAACAGGTATGCATGAAACAACACAGCTTTGTATTCGTCAGTTGAAGAAATACGTAAAAAATGGAGATCGTATTCTTGATGTGGGATGTGGTAGTGGCATACTGGGAATGCTTGCGTTAAAGTTTGGTGCAGGTTATTCTGTGGGTACAGATCTTGATCCGTGTGCTATTGAAGCTACGCATGAAAATATGGAAGTAAATGGTATTCGTCCAGATCAATACGAAGTTATGATTGGAAATATCATAGATGATAAAGAAATTCAGGATACCATAGGATATGAAAAATATGATATAGTAGCAGCAAATATTTTAGCAGAAGTTCTTACAGGACTTACCCCGGTCATTGTACATCAGCTTAAAAAAGGCGGGATTTACATTACAAGTGGTATTATAGATGATAAAGAACAGACAGTAGTAGAAGCAGTGAAGAAAGCAGGACTGGAAGTACTTGAAGTTACATATCAAGGAGAATGGGTTTCAGTAACTGCAAGAAAGAATTAAGGAGACAGGTATGCATCATTTTTTTACAGAGCCGCAGAACATCCGGGAAAATAGTATTTTTATTAATGGAAAAGATGTGAAGCATATGAAAAATGTGCTTCGCATTAAGTCAGGAGAAAAGGTAAAAATCAGTGATGGAAGAGGGATGAAATATGAGTGTGAACTTGATCATTATGATGTAGAATGTGCAGCACTTAAAATTTTAAATAGTTTTAAGAGTACTTCAGAACTTCCATCAAAAATTTATTTGTTTCAGGGCTTGCCTAAAAATGATAAGATGGAATTTATTATACAAAAAGCGGCAGAACTTGGTGTATATAAAGTGATTCCGGTGGCTACAAAAAGGGCAGTGGTAAAATTAGATGATAAAAAAGCAGCAAAAAAGGTGGAACGTTGGAATGCAATTGCACTTAGTGCGGCGAAACAGTCTGGTAGGAGCGTGATACCAGAGGTAGATAGCGTTCTGTCATTTGCTCAGGCGCTGGAATATGCCAGAGACATGGATGTTGTTCTGATTCCTTATGAATTAGCAGATGGAATGACAAAAACAAAAGAAATTATTTCTGCTATAAAAGAGGAACAGAAAATAGCAATATTTATC
>JAHHTM010000217.1 GCA_020024675.1 Muricomes sp. | reverse complement strand
ATATATGTTATAATCAAAAATAAACAGCATAATTTAAAAAGCAGATTCAAAAGGAGATTTATAATGAAAATACAGTTGAAAACTTCACCAAGAGGAGAATGGGAAGAAGTTGAAGTTGAAAAAGGGATTAGAGTAGAACAACTTTATAAAGAAAGAATTCATGAATTACCATATACAATTATTGCAGCAAAGGTTGATAACGAATTTCAGGATTTGTCTTTTTTGCTGAATAAAAGCTGTAAAGTAGAACTTCTTGATATCCGAACTCAGGCGGCAAATCTGATTTACCAGTACAGTTTGTCTTTGTTATATATAAAGGCAGTAAAAGACTGCATCGGTGATGTAAGAGTGGAAATCCAGAATTCCTTAAATAAGGGATTATATACAGAAATAAAAACGCCGGACCTTCTGACAGAAGATCAGGTTAAGAGCATTGAACAGAGGATGCGTGAGCTGGTAGAGAAGGATATTCCTTTTGCAAAGGGGAGTGCAGACGTTGAAGAGGGAATTGAGATCCTGAAAGAAGAGGGGCTTGTAGAAAAAATAAGACTTCTTGATGAGAATAAAGATCTTAAGAAAATTACCTTTTATTCGATTGGAGGATATAAGGACTTTTTCTATGGACTCATGGTACCGTCAACCGGATATGTTAAGTATTTTGAATTAAAAAAATACAGACGTGGTGTTCTTCTTCGTTTTCCACACCCATCCAATCCTGATGAAATACCTCCATATATAGATGAGAAAAAGCTTTATCAGGCATTTGGAGAACAGACGAGATGGGATAAGCTTTTAGATGTAAATTTTGTTGCTGATCTTAATGAAAAAATTGAAAGTGGAGAATACAGGGAACTGATTCAGCTTTCAGAAGCTCTACATGAAAAGAAAATTGCAGAAATTGCAGATATGATAAAGCAGCAGGGAAAACGTATTGTTCTGATTGCAGGACCGTCATCTTCAGGAAAAACTACTTTTGCCAGAAGACTGTGTATACAGCTTAAAGTAAATGGGCTTAATCCGCTATACTTAGGAACAGACGATTACTTTGTTGAAAGAGAAGAGACGCCACTTGATGAAAATGGGGAAAAGGATTTTGAAAATCTGGGTTCCCTTGATATTGAATTGTTTAATAAAGACATGAATGCGTTGCTGGCAGGACAGACAGTGGACTTACCGACTTTTGATTTTATGACGGGACATAAGATGTATGGCAGGCGTATTACTTCAATCAGTAAAGAACAGCCTATCGTTATAGAAGGAATACATGCGCTTAATGAACGGCTTACAACATATATTCCAAAAGAAGAGAAGTTTAAAATCTATATCAGTCCGCTAACGCAGTTAAACATAGATTCTACAAATAGAATACCTACTACAGATGAAAGAATGCTGAGAAGAATGGTCAGAGACAATCTATATAGAGGCCATAATGCACAGAGTACTATTGCAAGCTGGCCAAAAGTCAGAAAAGGAGAAGATAAAAATATTTTTCCTTACAGTAATGAAGCAGATGTTTTCTTTAACTCATATCATGTTTATGAGATTGCAGTACTAAAAAAATATGCGGAGCCATTGCTTGAACAGATTACACCGGATGAAAGTGAGTATGCGGAAGCAAAACGAATGCTGGATTTTTTACGTTTCTTTAAAACTATCGAAGATGACAGCATAATTATAAATAATTCTATTATACGAGAATTTATTGGAGGTAGCATTTTTGTTGAATAAAAAAATCCCGACACTTAAGTCGGGATTTCCTTTTTTTGATTAAAGTTCAGCTTTCCAGAAACCGTGAAGGTTGCAGTATTCGTATGCTGCAACAGCTTTTTCGCCTTCTGCAAGAGCAAATACAGCTTCAGGAGTACCTGTATGATCAAGATTCTTAATCTGCATACCTGCATTTGTTTCTAAAATAATGAAAGCGATATGATGTTCTTCCATCATAGGATGTGCTACACTTCCTACTTTAACTGTAACGATGTTTCCATTTACTTCAGCAACAGGAACGTGCTTTTCTGTTGCACCGTCTGTAGTATTAGGTTTTAACTGAGTCATCAGTTCTCCGCAACAGACAGGATTTACGCCTTTATCTTCTACCATAGATACAATATTTCCACAATGATTACATTTATAAAGTTTAACCATAACTAATACCTCCAAATGTTTTTATTTTATTTAGTATGATTATACCATATATAGGGAAAAATAAACATATAAATTAAATAAAAATGAAAAAATATTTTTAGAAAATAGGCTTGACAAAAGGATTTTATAAGATTATAATAATGATAATCATTATCAATTAAGAAAGGTGAGCACAATATGAGGTATTCAAAACAGAGGAATCTCATTTTGGAAATCGTAAAATCCACAACAGTGCATCCCACAGCAGAATGGGTATATGCGCAGGCCAGAGAAAAAATGCCGACAATTGGTATTGCAACAGTATATCGTAATCTTAAACTTCTTGTAGAACTTGGAGAGATAAGAAAAATTGACGGAGTTGATGGTCTTGAAAGATATGACGGCAATATATGCAGACATTATCATTTCAGATGTAGACAATGTGGCAGATTAATTGATTTACCGGCAAAGAGTCAGAAGGCCCTTGAGCTTATGGATCAGACGATTAAAGATACATTTGAGTTTCAGAAAAATGAGGTTGTTATCAATATGACATTGCTCGAAGGCATCTGCGAAGATTGCATTAGTAGTGATAATGAAATGAGTATGTAAAATAAAAAATGAAATAAAATGGAGGAAAGAAAATGAAAGACTTAAAAGGAACAAAAACATTAGAAAATTTAATGATTGCATTTGCAGGAGAATCACAGGCTAGAAACAAATACACTTACTATGCATCACAGGCAAAGAAAGATGGATATGTTCAGATTCAGAAAATCTTTGAAGAAACTGCAGCTAATGAAAAGGAACATGCTAAATTATGGTTTAAACTTGCAGTAGGTATCGGAACAACAGAAGAAAATCTTCTTGCAGCGGCAGAAGGTGAAAACTATGAATGGACTGATATGTATGCTGAAATGGCTAAGACAGCAAGAGAAGAAGGATTCCCGGAAATTGCGGCACAGATGGAAGGCGTAGCGGCAATCGAAAAAGAACATGAAGAAAGATATAGAAAATTAGCTCAGAACGTTAAAGAAGGCAAAGTTTTTGCTAAAGACGAAGAAGTTTTATGGCAGTGCAGCAATTGCGGACATCAGGTTGTTGATAAAGAAGCTCCGGCAGTATGTCCTGTTTGCAAACATCCACAGGCTTACTTC
>JAHHTM010000216.1 GCA_020024675.1 Muricomes sp. | reverse complement strand
ATTTCTTTTCCGTCCAGCCTATATACCAGTTTTCCTGCTTTAGTCCCCTTTGAAACAGGTGCTTTTAATTTTTTCTTCATGTACAAATTTTTTGTAATTCCATTTAAATTTTGCCCTTTTATGTCAAGATACCAAAACGATCCATCATATTGACAGGAAACTTTTTCTTTTACGCCACCTGTCACGCAAACCTCTGGCAGCTTGCACTTTTCTTCATCTTCATACAACTGGCATTTTCCAAATCCATAATTTAAAAGATTCACCGCATCTTTAAATCTTGTTTTCGAATCCTCTGCCGCCATAATCACAGCAACAAGCTCAATATTTTCCTTTTTGGCTGATGCTGAAACACAAAATTTTGCAAGTCCCGTAGATCCAGTCTTTAATCCGGTAGCATACTCATACTGTCGAATCAGTTTGTTTGTATTTGTAAGTCCAAATTTTGTACTTCCCTTCTTTGTTGTATGGGTAATATCTTCCATCCATATTGTACAATAATCATGAATCTGTGGGTATTTAAGTAGCATCTCTCTAGACATTAAAGCAATATCTTTTGCTGTTGTTACATGTCCTTCTACGTCAAGGCCGTTACAATTCACAAAATTTGTATTATACATTCCAAGCTGTTCTGCACGTTCATTCATTTTTTTTACAAATTCCTCTTCACTTCCACAGATGTATTCTGCCATTGTAACACAGGCATCATTTGCACTTGCAACTGAAATGCATTTCAAAAGTGTATCCACGCTTTGTGTTTCTCCTGGTTCAAGAAATACTTGTGATCCTCCCATGGAAGCCGCATGTTCTGATGTAGTCACCATATCATCCAATTTAATTTTTCCTTCTTCCAGTGCATCAAAAATAAGCAACATTGTCATGATTTTTGTCACGCTTGCAGGCGGTCTTTTCGTATCTGCGTCTTTTTCATATAAAATTTTTCCTGTTGAAACTTCCATAAGAAGTCCGGAAGGCGATTGAATTTGTACTTCATTTTCTTCTGCTCTTGCTTTAATACCACAAGAACTAAAGCATAGTACAAAACTTAATACAAGTGCAATAAAGGATTTCATAAAAAAGCTCCCTCTGCTATATTGTCTGTTACCAGTATAGTAGAAGGAGTCTATATTTAGAACTTAAAGTATTTCGAGAAAATCAGAAATGCCAAATTCTTTCTCATTTTCAAGGAAATTAAATATCTGATTTTTATTATAGTCCGAGTGCTCTATTTCTCTCGAATATCTACGTGCCGCTTCTTCAATATCCTCTAGCACTCCTTTTTGATCTTCACTATTTCTTTTATTTGAAATCCACAATGATCTGGAAAGTTCTCTTATAAGTAAAGTGCCAAGAACAGCAAATTTCATTCTTGTATAAGCTCTTCCGTCATAAACAGCACCACAAAAATATGTATACACAAAATACATCATTAACTGTTCCCATACAATCTTAGAATGTGCACATATCTCTTCCTCATTCGCAATTATAACACTGTCTTTCTTTGAAAATAACACATGTTTTCTTTCTTTAAGATATGATTTCCAGTCACTTTTTAAAACTTCAAGATTCTGAAACACTGAAAAGAATTTCTTATACTTGTTGATTTTCTCTTCATCTGTGAGTTTTATTGTCTCTTCATTTAATTTTTTTTCAAACCATTTTGAAGTGCTGTTTTTTTTATATTTTTCTAACAGTGTGTCTGTTTCAAAAATGGCGTTTTTATCAATTCTATTTTGAAGATCATGTGCAAGCGCAAGTACCATTGCAATTCTTATATTAATGGACAGAGATCTGTCTTGAAGAATTTTAAAAATAACTTCCCTTGCATCTTCTAATTTTGAAAACAGAAGAAAATCAAACTCTTCATCTTCTTTTTGTGGACATTCCCGCTGCCTTTCCACAAATTGAACCGGCTCTTTAAGTTCAAGAATAATCTTAGCAGCTACCGGACAGGACAATGATAAGGAAACCTCTTTCAATCCTTCGTATTCTTCCACATGGCGAGGGTATGTTTTGCAGGTTCTGCAAAACAAGTTTTCTCCACCCTCCAGATAAAGATCGCACAAATTATTGTCATTCAAAAACGCACACCTTCCATCGTACTGATGAAAGATTTTTTCTTTCCAGTCGATTTCATTATGAAGTCTGTTTCCTATAATTCCTTTTGTTTTTTTATATTTTTTTAGAGAAGGACCATCAATCGCAATCTGCCATCCTGCACAACAGGTGTCCGGACATTTGTCAGCGATACATTGAAACATCCCATAATAGTGTGGAAATGTATACTGCATAATTTTCCTCTTTTCTTAATTTCTGATTTGTCCGTTTCCGAAAATCACATACTTTGTTGTTGTCAATGCAAGTAGTCCCATCGGTCCTCTTGCGTGCAGTTTTTGTGTACTAATACCGATTTCTGCACCAAACCCAAATTCAAACCCATCTGTAAATCTTGTAGATGCATTCACATACACAGCTGCCGCATCAATCTCATCCTGGAATCGAAGCGCATGATCATAATCTTTAGTAATAATAGTTTCAGAATGTCCTGTATTGTAAGTATTGATGTGTTTGATTGCATCATCAATAGAATTTACTATTTTAATAGAAATAATCGCATCCAGATACTCTGTCCCCCAGTCCTCCTGTGAAGCCGGAATTATATCCTCACACAAGGCGCAGGCAAGTTCATCTCCACGCATTTCTACGTTATGGCATTTCAGCTTTCGTGCAATAAGAGGAATAGCCTGTTCTGCAATGTTACTGTGAACCACCAATGATTCACATGCGTTACAAACTCCCATTCTTTGTGTTTTCGCATTTTCAATAATTTCTACTGCCATACCAAGATTCGCTGTTTCGTCCACATAAATATGACAATTTCCTGTTCCTGTTTCAATTACTGGTACAGTACTGTTTTTTACAACACTAGAGATTAATCCCTTTCCGCCTCTTGGGATCAGGACATCTATCACCCCATGAAGCTGCATCATTTCATTTACAATATTTCTGTCTGTATCTTCAACGAGAAGGATAATATCCTGTGGAAGTCTTACCTTTCTAAGACCCACTTTGATTGCGCGTACAATGGCTTTATTGGAATTGATCGCATCGCTTCCACCTCTTAAGATTACTGCATTTCCCGTCTTAAAGCATAATCCAAAAGCATCAGCAGTAACATTAGGTCTAGACTCGTAAATAATTCCAATCACACCGATTGGCACTCTTTTTTGTCCAATCCTAAGACCATTCGGTCTGTTTTTCATAGAAAGTACTTCTCCTACCGGATCATCTAATGATG
>JAHHTM010000215.1 GCA_020024675.1 Muricomes sp. | reverse complement strand
GATATGTAGTGTTTATGTGACCATTTCCATAAATTTCACATGATTTTATGGTTCCTAAATATTGATATGCTTTAATTGCTTCATCTAATTGCTTTTCCATCTTATCAAACTCCCTTTAAATTTGCTTTAAACATCGATCCATTTAGAATGAAGCGAATATAGTACTATATCCGCTTCATTTCATTAAATTTCATACCAAATAATTTCATTTGCATCAAGGTGAAGTGAAAAGCTTGTTCCGTCACCTTTATACACAACTGTATCCTGTGGCTCATATGTGTTATTTACTACACAATATTTACCATTCGCCACATATGCATGTACTTCAACATTATAATTTGAACTAAACCATTTTTCCAGATTTGCCTCATCTCCAGTTGACCATATTACAGAACGGTACAACAATCTACTGTTTTCAAAGCTATATGGAAGTCCACTAATATATACACTTCTTCCTTTTCCAAATTCATTTACAGCAAGCTGTACTTCTTTATCACGCTGGCAAATGATCGTAGTACCATCTAGTGCATAAATACTCTTTTGTCCTTCTCCAAAATCAATCTCACCTTTACAGTCTTCTGTAATAAAATGTTCATGCTCGTCCCAGTTGTATTTATCTTTATTTAAAGTCATTCCATTTTCTTTTTCAACTCCAAGTACACCAGCAAGTTGGAAAATACGTCCCTGATTCTGATGTGCAGTTGGTTCACCTACACCAATAAATCCACCACCTTCATATACAAAGCGTTTGACAGCTGTGACGATTTTTTCGTCAATCCAGTTTTCTCCACCAGTGTATGCTGTATCAGCATCACCAACATTGATGATAACATCAATGTCTTTAAGAATTGATTCATCATTTCTGATATCATCAAAACTAATGAATTTCACATCAAAAGGAGCTCCACTTAATGCCTCAATAATTCCCGCATAAGAATAATTCTTCTTGTGATAAATTGCATGATGCACCATATGATTTCCCCATGCGCGCTGTTTACCCCAGCAATTTAATACTGCAACTTTTTTTACACAATATGGTGTAGTGCCTTTGATATTTTCGTAAAGCTCTCTAAATTCATTACATACCGAAGACACGTACTCAACAAAATCTGGAAACTCCAGTGCAAGTTTTAAATATCCACCATATCCAATTCGATCAATAGGGCTTCTTAAAATTGCACGTCTTGCTGTTACCCAGTTATATTTCGCTTCTTTTACCGGATCTCCACCTTCGTGGAATGTATCTGGGAAGAAATATGGAAGAAATCTTCCTTCTGTATATTTTACTCCCTTAATATCACTAATCAAACGAAGTGTAGAACCATTTCCAACACTTCCTACAACCGCATCAAGACCAATCGTCTTAAATTCATCCATAAATGGCTCTGTTCCGATCCAATGATCTCCCAGGAACATCATGGCTTCCTTGCCATATTCATGTGTGATATCTACCATCTCTTTTGCCAACTTAGCAACTTCTCTTCTTTGGAATTTCTGGAAATCAAGAAATTCTTTTGATGGTATTCTGTAGTTATTATTCATGTAACCTTGATCGATAATAAATTCCGGACGGAATTTATATCCAACTTCTTTTTCAAACTGTTCTAAAATATACGGGCTTACCGATGCAGAATATCCATACCAATCCACATATTTCTCTCTGGCGAGTTCATCAAAAATTAGCGTAAACTGATGGAAAAATGTAGTATAACGGATTACATCTACATGAGGATTAGCTTCAAGGTACTTGCGGAGTCTCTGCATAGAATATGCATGAGTTTTAGGCTGTCTTACATCAAACGTGATCTGTTTTTCAAAGTTTGTCCAACCATTCGTAACAGCATTGTACATATGTACTGGGTCCCACATAATATAAGCAAGAAAGCTTACTGTATAATCGTGGAATAATTTTGTCGGCTCAATGACAACATTACCAGACTTTTCATCATAACTCCATGTACCATATGGTACAACTTCTCCTGTAGTACGATCGATAACTTCCCACCAACGTTCTTTGTCATCACGGTTGTTAACCTGAAGCATATCTGGATAAAGATGATCCATAAGATGGATCTCAAGTTTCTCTTCAGATGCATTGTGGAAATCCGTCATAATATACATCTGTTGTACTTCATCAAGATTGGCCTTTGCCCATTCATTATCTTTACGTGTTGTATAATATGTAGAATACACTTTTGCATCCACGTTTCTTAATTCTTCAGGGAAATCTGTTCCATCGCAATCACGGATTGCATCAGCTCCCCATTTTTTCAAAATTTCTTTTGTTTCCTGTACGACATCCATATCTGTAGGAATCGTTACCCTTCCGAATGATAAATTGCTTTCCATAAATTGTCTCCTTTTACGTATCAGACATATTCTTTGCTAGTGGAACAACTCACTTTGTACAAATAATATGGTGGACCACTAATGAAACTGTAAGTTTTATACAAAACCTTACTTAAAGTATACGTTTCCATGTATCTATCTTCAAGATATTTATTGCTAAAAGAGTTATATATCTTGTCTTTATTTTCTAATAATGATATACTTCCTACAAAAGAAAGGAGCACACCATGGCACATATTCAATATTCATTTTCTGATACAAACAAAAATTTATCTGAAGAGACTCTTCTTTATATTTCTTCTGCAACGTATGGTACCGACTGGATCAGTATGTATCACTCCCACAGTTTTGCAGAACTAATCTATGTTACAAATGGATCTGGTTATTTTTGTACTGAATCAGAAACCGTATCTATAGAAAAAGATTCACTGGTTCTTATCAACCCGAATCTGAGACATACTGAAAAATCCGCCTCTGAGCATCCTGCCACATACATCGCTCTTGGTATTGATAATCTACATTTTCAATTTTCTGGAGATGAATTTGCATCATTTTGTGTGCATGATCTTAGCAAAGAACGCGAAGCACTCCTCCCTATACTTCAGCTGATGCTCGAAGAAGCCCGGTATCATCAAGACTCTTCCAATCTTATTTGTCAACATTTTTTAAATATTCTTCTTTTGAAGCTTCCACGTATAACAGGACATTCCCTTACTCCTTATTCCACTAAAAATATTCCGGGAGAATGTGAAACTTTGAAAAATTATCTAGACACACACTTTCAGGATAATGTTTCTTTGGATACACTTGCAGCCGTGTCACATCTAAATAAATACTATTTATCACATATATTTACAAAAGCGTTTGGTATTTCTCCAATTATGTATCTTTTAGAACGACGTATTCTTAATAGCAAACAACTTTTAAAATCAACTGACTTTAGTATAACGCAGATTGCACACACTACCGGAT
>JAHHTM010000214.1 GCA_020024675.1 Muricomes sp. | reverse complement strand
TATGAAAACAGCATGTCTGTCATTGATATTGCTTTTGATATCAGCGAAGGTCTTGCACGTGCAGCCTGTGCTGGAGAAGTTGATGGAGAGATAGTTGATTTAAGAACTATCGTTGACAAAGACTGTACACTTAACATTTTAACAGCAAAAGACGAAGCTGGACTTCGTGTTGTACGCCACACATGTTCTCACGTACTTGCAGAAGCTGTTAAAAACCTGTTTCCAAATGCAAAGCTTGCAATTGGACCAGCCATTGATACTGGATACTACTACGATTTTGATGCAGAGCCATTCTCTAGAGAAGACTTAGACAAGATCGAAAAAGAAATGAAAAAAATCATCAAAAAGGGAGCAAAATTAGAACGTTTTGAACTTCCAAGAGAAGAAGCCATTGCATTTATGGAAGAAAAAGGTGAGCCTTACAAAGTAGAACTGATCCGTGACCTTCCAGAAGATGCTGTCATCTCTTTCTACAGACAGGGTGATTTTGTAGATCTTTGTGCCGGACCACACCTTATGAGCACAAAAGGCATCAAAGCATTTAAACTTACTTCTTCTTCAGGTGCTTACTGGAGAGGCGATTCTAACAAAGCAATGCTTCAGAGAATCTATGGAAGTGCTTTTGCAACAAAAGATGAATTGAAAGAATATCTTGCATACTTAGAAGACATCAAAAAACGTGACCACAATAAACTTGGTCGTGAAATGGAACTGTTCACAACTGTTGATGTAATCGGCCAGGGACTTCCACTTCTTATGCCAAAAGGTGCAAAAATGATCCAGACTCTTCAAAGATGGATTGAAGATGAGGAAGATAACAACTGGGGTTATATAAGAACAAAGACACCTCTTATGGCTAAGAGTGATCTTTACAAAATCTCTGGACACTGGGATCACTACAAAGACGGTATGTTCGTTCTTGGTGATGAAGAAGTAGACAAAGAAGTATTTGCGCTTCGTCCAATGACATGCCCATTCCAGTACTATGTATACAAAGCAAGCCAGAAATCTTATCGTGATCTCCCACTTCGTTACAGCGAAACATCTACGCTTTTTAGAAATGAAGATTCTGGAGAAATGCACGGTTTAACTCGTGTTCGTCAGTTCACAATTTCTGAAGGACACCTGATTGTTCGCCCAGATCAGATGGTTGAAGAATTTAAAGGCTGTCTTGCACTTGCAAAGAAATGTTTAACAACACTTGGTCTGCAGGATGATGTAACATATCACCTTTCTAAATGGGATCCTGAAAACAAGGAAAAATACATCGGTGATGCTGAAGTTTGGAACGAAACAGAAGGACACATCCGTCAGATCTTAGAAGAACTGGATGTTCCATATGTTGAAGATGTTGGTGAAGCTGCATTCTACGGACCAAAAGTAGATATCAATGCAAAGAACGTTTATGGTAAAGAAGATACTATGATCACAGTACAGTGGGATGCTCTTCTTGCAGAACAATTCGATATGTACTACATTGATCAAAATGGTGAAAAAGTTCGTCCTTACATCATCCACAGAACATCAATCGGATGCTATGAAAGAACTCTTGCATGGCTGATTGAAAAATATGCCGGAATGTTCCCTACATGGTTATGTCCAGAGCAGGTTCGTATTCTTCCAGTTTCTGATAAATACTTAGACTACGCAGCTAAAGTTGAAAAAGAAATGAAAGAAAACGGAATCCTCTGCACAGTTGACGGACGTTCTGAAAAAATCGGCTACAAGATCCGTGAAGCAAGACTTGCAAAACTTCCTTACATGGTTATTGTTGGTGAAAAAGAAGAGGCTGACGGAACTGTTTCTGTAAGAAGCCGTTTCTTAGGCGATGAAGGTGCAAAACCATTGGATGCATTTATCAATGACATCTGTAAAGAAATCCGTACAAAAGAAATCCGCAAGATTGAAGTACAAGATCAGAAATAAGATACCTTTAAAAAAACGCTTACGAATTGATTTTTCGTAAGCGTTTTTATTATTCTATCATTTATCTCAATCGGTCCCTCATTTGAACAATTTCCTTAAAATCATTTTTTGTTGTTTCTAATTTGGTAGGATCTCGTAAAAGTGCAGATGGATGATATACTGCTGTCAAAGCACAGTTTTTCCTATGTATCCACGTACCATGCTGCTTGGTAATTCGAAAATCCGGTGTAATGATACGTTGTGCAGCAACTCTTCCAAGACATACAATAATTTTGGGCTGTAACAAATAGGTTTCATATTTTAGGTATGGGAAACATTGTTCTTTTTCGGTATCCTTTGGATCTCTATTTCCAGGTGGATGACATTTTAAAATGTTGGTAATATAAATTTCATCACGAGTCAATGAACACCCTGCTAACAACTGATCAAAGAGCTGACCTGCCGGTCCTACAAACGGGATTCCCGCTTCATCCTCTTTTGCTCCCGGTGCTTCTGCTATAAACATAATCTCTGCTTGATGGTTTCCTCTTCCCATAACCGGTCTTTTTCGTGAATATGCAAGTGGACACCGCTGGCAATGCTCTACAAACCCTTCAAGCTCTTCCCATGTGTACATTTATTTTCCTTCTTTCCTTTTTGTAAGACTATCTCTTACCGCATATCCTGCTCTAAAATATGCTGTAAAAGTGATTCGCAACCCTCTACAATATCATCATAAGTAATATCAAAATTTCCTGTATACCATGGGTCTGCAATATCACGAGGTTTGTCACTAAAATCCAAAAGTCTGTGTATTTTACATTCTGGATCTGCGCTGATAATACGTTTGATATTACGGATATTATTGCTGTCCATTAAAAGAATATAATCATACGCATCATAATCTTTTTTTGTAATCTGGATTGCCCCTCTTTTTGTATAAGGAATTCCCACTTCATCCAACTTCTGCTTTGTGCCATAATGAATATCATTTCCAATTTCTTCTCTGCTAGTAGCTGCAGAAGCAATGTAAAACAAATCAGACATACCACGTTTTGCAACCATGTCTTTAAAAACAAACTCTGCCATTGGCGAACGGCAGATGTTGCCGTGGCAAATGAATAGTATTTTAATCATGTTCTTATATCTCCTTAAATCGTCGTATTTCCTTGTATTTAAAGGCTTTTTACAACTTTCATTTTTCTTGTAGTTTCTGTATCTTCTTATAAATTCTCATGTTTTGGCAGTCAAAAGTTGTAAAATCTATATAGATCTTTCTTTTTAGCTGAATCACTGATAAAAAAATTCTATATTCATATCTTAAAGTTAATAACAAGAATCGTAATTTTATTCCAATACAAATATCTGAGTCTTCACATTGATTTGAGTAGTAATCTTCCTCCCATAACTTTATTTCCTTCCTTGTAAAATTGTTAATTTTGCTAGA
>JAHHTM010000213.1 GCA_020024675.1 Muricomes sp. | reverse complement strand
ATAATAGGTTCTCCCTGGTTTGTTGAAATGACCACTTGTTCATCATCTGGAATCACTCCAATAAGATTAACTGCCAGTATCTCTGAAACATCCTCAACTGACATCATATCACCTCTTTTAACCATGTCTACACGAAGTCGATTAATAATAAGATCGTTTTGTCTAATACCATGGGCTTCTAAAAGTCCTATGATCCTATCAGCATCTCGGATGGCCGAAACCTCAGGTGTGGTAACTATAATCCCTCTATCAGCACCAGCTACTGCATTTTCAAAGCCTTGCTCAATTCCTGCCGGACAATCAAGAAGAATATAATCAAATTCCTCTTTTAATTCTCCGATAAGTTTTCTCATCTGTTCTGGTGATACGGCTGTTTTGTCTTTCGTCTGTGCGGATGGAAGCAGATATAATTCTGGATAACGCTTGTCTTTAATAAGAGCCTGTTTTAATCTGCAGCTTCCTTCAATTACATCAACCAGATTATAGACGATCCTGTTTTCAAGACCCATGACTACATCTAGATTTCTAAGGCCAAGGTCTGTATCAATAACTATAACTTTTTTCCCCATTTGTGACAATCCGATTCCAACATTTGCTGTCGTAGTCGTTTTACCAACTCCGCCTTTTCCTGATGTAATGACAATAACTTCTCCCATTTTTCTTCCTCCTAGAACTTTTACTTAATTTCTCACAAGTAAATCTACTTAAGATCAACATGGCTTTTAATCTCCAGATATTACATTTCCTATTGTAGAAGCTTCACCCCTAATAATCTTATCTTCTTCTGCCAGATTGAATTTTGCACGGACAATATCACGTCCAATTTCAGCCGCATACATAGAACTGTATCCATTTGCAATTCGCACAGCTAAGGAAATCTCAGGATTGTCAACCGGTGCAAATCCAACAAACAAACCATGATCCGGGTGAACCCTGCTTTGCTGAGCTGTACCTGTTTTTCCCGCCATAGAGATTCCCATATTATTGAAAAGTAACGTACTATCAACCATTGCCTTCATACCACTATGAACAAGATTCCATGATGATGGATCAATGTCATCGATAACATTTGCTACAACTGGTTGAAATTCTTTTATCACTTTTCCGTTTACGTCTGTAATTTTGTTTAGAAGTGTTAAATTGTACAACGTTCCTTTGTTTGCAATGGCTGCAACATAACGGTCTAACTGGCTAACTGTATAGTTATTGGTACCTTGTCCAATTGCAGATAAGACAGCATATTCATCCGAAATTTGTGGTTCTGATTCTGGAATCTCAATTCCACTCTTCTGATCCAGGCCAAATTTCTTAGCATACTTTTTTATCCTCTCAACTCCGAGATCGCTATCAAATTTTCCATTTTCATCTGTTCCTAATTGATGTCCCACTTCATAGAAGAAGCAGTTACATGAAACTTGCAACGCACCTACAACATCCTGATATCCATGTGCTCCTGGATAAACCCAACATTTTGGATTCGGTGTCACTTTATCATATTTTCCATTACATACAAATTGTGTTCCGCCATCGATTACATGCTCAGAAAGTCCTGCAATTGAAACTAGCATTTTGAATGTAGATCCCGGAGCTGTACGCTCTTGCGTTGCGTTATTGTAAAATGGTCTTGAAAGTCCTGTAACAAGCTGATTGTAATATTTTGTATCCATCGTATTTGCCAGGCGATTATTATCATATCCCGGATAGGATACACATACCAGAACCTGACCTGTATTCGGATCGCTGACAACTGCAGATGCTGTGCACGGCTCTAATGCCAGTTGCCCCGGTGTGATCTGTAAAGTCCTTATTTTTTCTCTCAACCAATCATATGAACTTAAACTTCCATCAGCAAGTCCTTTATAGGCCCCTTCATCCATCGGAAGAACTCCTTGCTCATATGTGATTGCACAAATCTGACCACCTGTGATACTCCCTAATTTTATAAGATATTTATAGAGAAGTTTGTCGAATTTGCTATCTGAATTAAGATAATTTTCTAAAAATGCTATAATACCATCAAATATTTCTTCAGAATCGTGATATTTCCCACGAGGAATATACTTATCCAGCTTGGCTGTGTCAATCCAGTCTTTAGAAATAGCATGTTCTAAAAATTTTCTAAGACTTATACTACCTTCCGTATACCATGCTTTGTACACTTCATCATCCGTATCGATTTTATCTCGTATTAAAATCTCAGCATTATCAAGCATAACATCCTTATATACGTAAAGCATATATTCTTTCATATCATTGGATAAGTTTTTCTGTTCCGCAGCATCTTGTTTTTTTAATTCATTCAAAACAACAGGAATTGTATTCTTTTTATATGCCTGAAAAATCTCATTTACTGTCTTTTCAACTGCTCCAGCCTCTGCAACTTGGAAATGTCTGAAGTCAATAATTTCATTTGCAATAAATGCATTATATGCATCGTCTACGGGAATAATGATATTGGATGCATCACTCTCATTTGCCGGATCATAATTCATAACATTTCGAAGTTTCAACAATATAATACCGGCAAGGTGTTCTTCCAGAATATTATATGTCTGTTCCTGAAGTTTTTTATCAATTGTAAGGTAAGCATCATTTCCAGATTCAGGCTCTATACTATCTAGCATTTTAGTAACTTTACCCACACTGTCAACATAATATTTTTTTTGTCCTTTTTTACCTTTAAGAGTACTTTCCAGTGTCTGTTCAAGCCCTGCTTTTCCTACTGAATCTGTTAGCGAATATTTTTTCTTTTCAGATTTTTCAAGCTCATCATATTCATCTTGGGATATAGTACCTGTATAACCAAGAATTGAAGCAAAAGCCGGTCCATTTGCATATCGTCTCATGGAATCTTCTGCAATGTCGACTCCCTTAAGATGATCCTTATTCTCCATAATTGCTACGACTGTTTCCTCTGATACATCTTTGGCAAGAACTGCCGGAATATATTTCTGATAGCTATTAAGACTAATTGCATAGCGCATATTAACCA
Source organism: Muricomes sp. (assembly GCA_020024675.1). Lineage (GTDB taxonomy): Bacteria > Bacillota > Clostridia > Lachnospirales > Lachnospiraceae > JAHHTM01. The sequence continues at coordinate 391 of JAHHTM010000213.1, read as the reverse complement.
TTTTTAAAATATAATCTTTTGGAAATTTTTTGATATCAAGTCCATACCCAAAACTTTTGTCTGTACACAGATACTTAATAATATCTTCAGCAGTTGAATTTTTCTGTTCCTCCGTCAGATCTTCCACTGTTCTACAACCATAAACATCAGCAATAAAACGTAATCTTAATGTTTCATTTTGGTTTAAAAATTCATACTGGTCTGCCGAATTTAAAACAACACCAAAATCACTTACAACTGTGTCTCCATTTGATTCTGCAATTTTCAGCACTTCATCCAGAATTTTATTTAAAATTTTATTTTTTTCCGAAGACAATGGTATATCGTCTTCTATCGTTATAGAATAAGCTAATTCATTATATGCAAGGAGTTCTCCATTACGATCATAGAT
>JAHHTM010000212.1 GCA_020024675.1 Muricomes sp. | reverse complement strand
AAAATGCACTTGCTGCAGTTGGAGCATCTTATCCGATCACGATGATCTTTATGGCAATTGCAGTCGGTAGTAATATCGGATGTTCTGTTGTAATATCTCAGCTTTTTGGCGCAAAGAAATATCAAGAAATGAAAACTGCAATTTCAACAACATTGATTTCTGCAGTAGTATGTTCTTCATTACTTACAATTCTTGGACTTATCGGAACAAAAGGATTAATGATACTATTAAATACTCCTTCAAACATATTTAGTGACGGAGCATTATACTTACGAATTTACATCGGAGGATTTATATTCCTGTTCCTCTACAATATCTGTACTGGTATATTTACTTCATTGGGAGATTCAAAGACACCTTTGTACTTCCTGATTGCATCATCAATCGGAAATATTTTCCTTGACATTTTGTTTGTCCGTAATTTTAACATGGGTGTAGCAGGTGTAGCTTGGGCTACATTTATTGCACAGGGACTTGCATGTATCTTTGCATGTATTACATTATTTAAGAGATTGAAAACCATAGAGACAAAAGAAAAAGCTCCATATTTTAACCTTGTAATGTTAGGTAAGATCAGTCGAATTGCTGTACCAAGCATTTTGCAGCAGAGTTTTATATCGATCGGAAACATCTTTATTCAGATTTTAGTAAATGGATACGGATCTTCTGTAATCGCAGGATATTCCGCTGCCATTAAATTAAATACATTTACAATTACTTCATTTACAACTCTTGGAAATGCACTTTCAAGTTTTACAGCCCAAAATATCGGTGCCGGAAAAACAGATCGTGTAAAAAATGGATTCCGTGCTGGACTTAAGATGGCATTTGTAGTGGCAGTTCCATTTTTCATACTGTTCTTCTTCCTTGGAAAACCACTTATCCTGTTATTCCTTAAAGAAGGTGGAAAAACAGCACTTGCTACAGGTATGACATTCCTTAAAATTGTTGCACCATTTTACTTTATTGTATCTATAAAGCTGATTGCAGATGGGGTACTTCGAGGCTCCGGTGCCATGAAGCAGTTTATGATCGCCACATTTGTAGACCTTATCCTGCGTGTAGTACTTGCCTTCGTACTTTCTCCAATCTGGAATGAAACGGGTATCTGGATCTCATGGCCAATCGGTTGGACAATATCTGCAGTAATTTCTATGTTCTTCTATCTGAAAGGAAGCTGGAAGACAGAAGCATTCAAAGGTGCTGAGGACTTAGATGATTAATAAAAAATGAAAAATTTGAACTTCCGGGTAAAACCGGAAGTTCTTTTTTTGAAAAGATATTGCTATTCGCACAAGTGGGGATTAATATAAAACCATATGATAATCAGTTAAGCGAAGAGAATGTGGTAAGTTATGAAAGAAAGATATCAGCAAGTATAAGCATTGGGATCATATAGGAGGCCATCATTTACTTAATATATCTAATAAGCTGATTCAAGGAACAATGGAAGCTTTTACAATATTGAAAGAAAACGGGAAATTACATCAAGGAACAGGTGTTTTTGATTTTTGAGAATTTCAGATCCATCTATAATTATGAAAAAAGAGTTTTGAAGGAGAAACAATAGCATGACACTTACATATAGAGCGATGCGAAGGGAAGATATTGAAAAACTGACGCCAATTATGAAGGCAGCATTTGATGAAGATACCAGAATGCACACAGATTTGTTGGAAGATGGACCATGGGGCTATGATGACGGAAGACTTTTGCATAAAATATTGGAGCAGAAGAAAAAAGACTGTCAAGTGATTTTTTTGGAAGGAAAAATGATTGGGGCGTACAGTGTTATTAAGAATGAGAACGCATATGTTTTGGATTTGCTCTTTACCAAACCAGAATTGCATTCGAAAGGAATTGGAAAAGCTATATGGACTGATATAGAAAAGCGTTATCCAGAAACTGGAAAATGGTTGGTTGAAACACCAGAGTACTCCAAGCGAAATCATTATTTTTATAAAAAATGTGGATTTAAAGAGGTGAAAAAGCACACATATGAAGATGGTGGATCAAGTATTATGTTTATAAAATATCGGAATAGACCTAAGATTGCAATTAGAGAATATTGTGAGGAAAGAGATTTTCACAATATTATTCAGGCAAATAAGAAGGAATATTCGAAAACTTTTCGTAATGAGTTGATCGAAGACTATAAACAAGCGTTAAATGCATCTGTAACATTTACCGCCTATGAAAACAAAAATTATTGTGGATATATTCGATGCATTACGGATGGTGTGTACACGACATATTGCTGTGAGATTCTAGTTGAAGAAGAATATCGAAGAACAGGGATAGGAGAGCAATTAATAGAAAGAGTAAAAAAAGAGTATCCCAAAACATGTATTGATGTGTTGAGTGATCATGATCAATTTTATAATAGCACCCATTTTATTAAGCTTGGTAGTGGAATGAGAAGATTAGCAATGGCAAGCAAAAATTTGTAAAAGGAGAAGTATAGATATGAGACAAGAAACAATAAATGAAGTAATTAAATTTAGAGATGATAGAAACTGGAAACAATTTCATAATCCAAAAGATCTTGCGATTTCCATTAGCCTTGAAGCAGCAGAACTTCTCGAAGTGTTTCAGTGGAGTGCAGAAGATGTTAGGTGTGAAGATAAAATAGATAAGATAAAAGAAGAACTAGCAGACGTGATGATCTACTGTATTCATATGGCAGATACATGTGGGCTGGATCTAGATGAGATTATTACAGAGAAAATGAAAAGAAATAATCAGAAATATCCAGTAGAAAAGGCGTTTGGAAGTAAAGAAAAATATACAGAACTGAAGGAAAAGTAAAAAGGAAGTAAACATGGCAACAGATATAAAACCAATTGTTAAAAAAATAGATGATAATGTACAAAGTTTAAATGAATTTCAAAAAGAATTATCAGAAGGGGCACTAAAGAAGGAAAAAGAGATCCTGTTAAACTTTCCTACGGTTTACATCCATAATTGGAAAAATACAACAGATTATGAAGTATACATTGGTGAATCCAATGATATTGTACAAAGAACAAAACAACATTACGAAAATATGGAAGTTGAAAGTAAATGGCAACACAATTTACAAACAAAAGAAGCAAGTTTGTATGTTATTGGACATGAACATTTTAATAAATCTTTGACACTTGATATAGAAAATCGTCTTATGCTTTATATGATGAGTGTAGAACGTGTAAAAAAGATACATAATCTACGCGGGAATCCTCAAAGAAGATATTTTCCAGATAGTGAGGTAGATGATATATTTCGAATGATTTGGAAAAAACTTCAAAGAGATAATCATGAATTATTTCCAAGTGAAAGTTCAATTAAGGATTCTGCAGTTTTTAAAGCTTCTCCATTACATAAACTAACAGAAGAACAAGAGGAAATAAAAAGTTG
>JAHHTM010000211.1 GCA_020024675.1 Muricomes sp. | reverse complement strand
AAAATGGTAAAATTATGAAGGCTGTAGGTATGTCATAAATAAAAATGAATGAAATACAACATAATCAGTATTATGTTGTATTCCTTAAACAACAAGTCCAAGTCGTTCTATTTTCCTTCGATGCTCACGTCCCGTAGAAATAATATATATCCTTGTAGTTTCAATGCTGCTGTGTCCCAAAATATCCGCCAGCTTTGCAATATCCTTCTGCAGATTATAGAAGGTTCTTGCAAACAGCTTACGCAGATTGTGAGGAAAAACCTTCCTGCGATTTACTCCTGCCTTATCACATAACTTTTTCATTCCTACCCAGAAATTACTTCTGTCTACCGGTTTTCCATTCCTTGTCCTGAAGATGATTCCTTCTCTGATACCCTTCTGCACGGAATACTTTTCCAATGCTCTTCTTAATTTTTTAGGCAACAAAATATTTCTCACTTTATTCTTACATACCACAGTAACCTGTCCTTTTCTGACCGCTTCCACCGTAAAATACTGTAATTCCGACACTCTTATTCCCGTCGAACAGATGGTTTCTATCATCATATACAGTCTCTTATCCGATTTAGCCGAATCCAAAAGTCTGAAATATTCCTCCTTCGTAAGTTCTCTGTCTTCTTCACAATATATTTCCCTTTGAACTCTGCAGGTCTTTATCCTAAGTTCATACCAGCCCATATAGGTAAGAAAATTATTCACTGCAACAATAATGGAATTTACACTGCGCACAGCATATTTTTTCTTCAATTCTCCCTTCCATTGTATAAGGAGATTTTTTGTCACTTCTTTTTCCCCAGGTAAATAATCAATAAGTTTATATAAATCACGAATATACTTTTCTACAGTATGTCTACTCTTTTCCTCTTCAATGAGATACATTTTCCATGCATCCGCATTTTTTCTCTTAATCACATATTTTTTGTTCATCAGAAACCCTCCCTTTATTTCTATATTTTCCTCTTCTATAGAAAGTATACCGTACATTCTGTGAAAAAGAGAATTTTCAAAAGGATTATCTGTACATGGCAAAACGACTATACAATGATGCACAGCCGTTTCTAAATCTGTATCCAGATCTGTTAGTGGGTATTTAATGTGACAGCTGTCTTGTCTATCACATTAAATGCTCAAAAACAAAAGACAAGTTAAGACGATTTTAATCTATCTTGACTTGATTCTTTAAAAGATAAAAAAAGAATATATAGGATTTAACAAGAAATATGCAGGAAATCCTGAAGACACTAAAAAAGAAAGCCCTGACTTTGAGTTTTCATTACTCAAAATCAAGCGCTTCCCTAATTTTTTATTCAGTTTTCCAGAATATCAGACCAACAAACCGGCTCACCGATAAATTTGGTTACTCTGTAAAAACATCAATAGCACAGGCTTTTCTCTTCTTTATATAGCTTCTATTGCCTGTTTGTATATTTCTCTTATTTGGTATAAATCTTCGACAAACATATATTCATCCGGCTGATGCTCTGTGCATTCTCTTCCCGGAAAAACAGGTCCAAACGCTACTATGTTTTCCATAGCTCTGGCATATGTACCTCCCCCCATAACCATAGGTTCAGTATTATCAGAAGTTATACTTCTATATACATGTAAAAGCTTTTGTATAAAGTCGCTTTCTTTATCAAGGAATACAGATTTTTCCCCTCCGGTTACCATAACTTTTACCTTAAATGGAGAAACTGCTGCTTTAATTTTTTCTACAACATCTTCTTCTGAAAAACTAATCGGATATCTAACATCTAAAGTTAAAGTTACACTTGTATCATCACTCTTAATTATTCCCGGATTAATCGTTATTTCACCGCTTTGTTCATCTGATAACTTGCAGTCCATCAAAGATCCATCATAGGTCATTCCGATAACAGTATTGTAGAATTCTGCATAATAACATTCTGCATTCTTCATAGCAATACCTATTGCATTTTCCCCTAACCATGGCATACTTCCATGTGCAGATTTTCCGTGATGCACAGAAGAAATTTTCTCACCCTTACTATTTAAATAAGTAAGGTTGCATTTAGATGCAACCATGTTCATTGCATCTCCACCAGATACTTCCACTATACCTGATAATTTTTTATCCATTGTTAGTTCTAATCCTAAGATTCCTTTTTCAGCATAAATTAATGGGAAATCCGCATCTGGAGTAAAACCGAAATCAGGAAGTTCTTCATGCTCCTTATAGTACTCCATATCTTTCCATTCTCCGGTTTCCTCTGTACATCCAAAGATAAGTCGTACACGCTTATTCAGCTTTATGCCACCATCTAATATATCCTTCATCGCATAAATCGTCGCAATTGCGGGGCCCTTATCATCAATTACACCTCTGCCATAAACTCTGTCTTCAACAACAGTAGCTCTAAAAGGATTATAATTCCATCCATTTCCGGCAGGTACAACATCCAAATGAACAAGAATACCTACCAGAGTATCGCCTTCTCCAATTTCAGCATACCCCATATACTCTTCACATTTTTGGGTGCGGAATCCGAATTTCTTACACAAATTCAAACAATAGTTTAAAGCATCATTTACATTTTTCCCAAAAGGATATATTCCATCCCTCTCTTCGCTTATACTTTCAATGGAAACAAGCTCATCTAATGATTTCAGCATTTGGTCATCTTTAATATAACTCATCTTTTTTCTCCAAAAGGAACATATTCTACATCAAAGCCGAAATGTTTTGGTCCAAAGCATGCAAGGCCTTCAGGAGTAGTCCATTCTTTTGGTGCAGGTAAAGCAATTACTGTCATAACCTGTCCCATATCAAAATTAGGTGTTGTAATAGGATCGCCTTCTTCATCAATCATACAAATCAAGTCAGGCGCAGTTACATCTACTTCTCCGTTTCTGTAAGACATAATGTTTTCATTCTTCAACCAGATCTTGTATTTTTCTGTTTCGTAATCTTCTACACCATCAAGATGAATTTCACCAAAGTTAAAGCCGTCTCTTGTTTCAAACGGGAATTCAACAACTTTACCCTTAAATAAAACTTTTCCGTTATGTTTTTTCGTAATTTCTTCAGGAACATTAAGTCCATTTTCTTTAGCTTCTCTCAAAGTAACACCAATATTCTGTGCATATGTAATCATATTCGGAATCAAAGATTCTTTGATAACTTTTCCAACATTTGCATGATCTGCAACACCTACAAGATTATCACTGGCAACAGCAATAGCTCTTACTATGTCTTCTGCTCTCAAATCATTTTCAACATTTTGAATAACAATTTTTTCGCCAAACTTAGTTGCAACACCCATAGGATAAATTGGAACATTCTTTATATAATATGTCGAATGCTGCAATTCCGGTACAGATCTTCCTGCAGGATCCCCGTCAATAAGAGGTAAATCCATCTCAAGAGCTGCATTTAAAGCTTCTGCGGTATTT
>JAHHTM010000210.1 GCA_020024675.1 Muricomes sp. | reverse complement strand
GCATATCCGGTGTAAACAAAAACCTTTCAAGCATCTGAGAAGCTGTAATCTTTCCTTGTTTTGTAGGAACATACTCTGCAATATCTTTCACATAATCAATCACGCGCATTCCTTCATCCATATTCGGAACTTCTTGTGCAAAATAACCGATTTTTACAGTTTCTCCAATTTCAATTTCTCCCATATCAGGTAGAACTTGTCCAGCTATCATTTTAATGAGTGTTGATTTCCCGCATCCATTTGGTCCTACGATTCCAACCCTCTGGTTTTTCAGCACAATATAATCAAAATCTTTTATCAAAATCCTTCCATCATAACCTTTCGAAATATGATGTAACTCTATTGTTTTTTTGCCCATTCTTGTTTCTATTGATTCTAATTCCACATTTTGAGCTTTTATCGGGGCCTTTCCATTTTTCAGTGCCTCAAGTCGTTCAAGTCTTGCTCTTTGTTTTGTACTTCTCGCTCTACATCCACGCTTTGCCCATTCAAGTTCCATGCGCAATATACTTTTTCTTTTTCGATCACTGGCAAGAAGCATTTCTTCTCTTTGTGCCTTCATCTCCAAAAATTTAGAGTAATTTGCTTCGTAAGAATAAATTTTTCCGTAACTCAATTCCAATATCTTATTTGTAACTTTATCAAGGAAATAACGGTCATGGGTTACCATAAGTACTACTCCCTTATAATGATTAAGATAATCCTCGAGCCAGATAAGCATCTGTTCGTCAAGATGGTTTGTAGGCTCATCTAAAATAAGAATATCTGTATCTTCCAGAAGAATTTTAGCAAGTGCTGCTCTTTTCTTTTGTCCTCCGGACAAATACTCTACTAATTGACTATGCTCTAGAAGACCTAGTGTATTCAAAATACTTTTTGCCTTGCTCTGCATTGTCCAGTCATCCATTTTCTGATTTGACATAACAAAATCCAGTACCGTTGTATTTTTAGGATATTCTTGCGACTGCGGAAGGTATCCTAATTTTATACCATTTTGCATGATCACATTTCCTTCATCTGCTTCTTCCTGTCCTGCTATGATCCGAAGAAGTGTCGTTTTTCCTGTTCCGTTTATTCCAACTATACCGATTTTGTCTCCCTCTTGAATACCACAAGAGACATCATCAAAAATTACTTTTTCTCCATATATTTTACTAATATGCTCTATATTGAGTATATTCATGCCAGTCTTCCTCCCTTTTTCATCCTGAAAGGTAATCCAGTCCTTTTCAACTTATATAGTTTACCATGTTTTTCATATTTAGAAAAGTTTTCTTATTATTTTCTAAATTTCACAAAGTAACACTTGTTAATTTAGGAAAACAATTGTAATATATGTAATCGTTATATACTTTTTTATAAAGGGGGAAAATTATGAGCGACACAAAAAGACTTGATTCTGATTTTGACTCTGATTTTGAAGTTACATATGAGGAAGAACTTCCTTTTGGCTATGATGTTAAGATAACTGATGAAAACACTGATACAGATAATACTGCTGATATAGACATCGAATTTCTCCATGATAAGATCTTTGATTATGAAGATAATGAAGATGATGTATATGACGATGAAATTGAGCCAGATTCTTCCGAATGTACATACAAAACTGCACATTCCCGATCTCGAAAGCGAAAAGCACGCTATGGCACAAATTTAATTTACCGAAATGCGCATTTCGTTGTAAGAGTTGTTTCAGCCCTTATTACCGCTGGTACATTTTTCGTTCTTCTTTTAGAATTTTGGCGTGGCTGCGCTCCTTATGGTGATCCATTGTCTATGATCCAAGAAAAAAACCTTACATTAGCAGCCTATGTTTTATTTTCTTCTGTTGTTCTTTTTTATCAATTTATTGTCTTTTTCTGGTCACTTAGCAAAACAAAAGTTAGAGCAAATGGGAAAGTTTATCGCGAAGATCAAGGTAGAGGAAGCGGTTCTTTTATTTTCCTTTATATCGCTTCTTATCTGTCCTTTCTTTTATGCAGCTTTCTTCCAGAACATCTAGAACTTGGGAGCTATGATTTTCTAAATGGTCTAAAAGGTGCCATAGATGTTTTTGGTTCCATGCATAATATGCTTTTAGGGCTTTGTATTGCCGGTGTAGCATCTTGCATTGCAAGAAAACATATGTCTTGATAAAAGCCAAAAATCTCGTAAGATTATTAAAATTCTTACGAGATTTTTATTTATTCTGAATCATTCGCTAAATGAAGTCTGTCAAAGATGTGGAATACAAGGCTTAAAATCATCCCAACCACACATGCAAGGACCATTCCTTTTAATTCTAAGTTTCCAATTTTTATAGCAACTCCAGAAAGACCAGTAACAAAAATTACTGATGTAAGTATCTGGTTGCGGTTACGACTATAATCAACTTTATCATCCACAAGGATACGAATACCAGAAGTTCCAATCATACCATAAAGCAAGAATGATATTCCACCAATTACAGGACCAGGAATCGTGCTGATAAGCGCGGCAACTTTACCTATGAAAGATACAATAATCGACAGAATTGCTGCTCCACCTATCACTCTTACACTATATACGCCTGTTACGGCCATAACTCCAATGTTTTCTCCGTATGTAGTTGTTGGTACAGAACCTATGAACCCAGAAACCATCGTTGAAAAGTTATCAGCAAAAAGAGATCTGTGAAGTCCCGGATCTTTGATAAGATTTCTTCCTATGATTTTTCCTGTTACTATCTGATGTCCTATGTGCTCAGAGGCAATAACAAGGATTACCGGTAAAACAATCAATATTGCTTCTGCCTTAAATTTAGGCAACATGAAATTAGGAAGAGCAAATAATTTTGCTTCTGCAACCGGCGCGAAATCTACAATTCCTGTTATAATTGCTGCTACATATCCTCCGATGATTGCAACAAGAATTGGTATTACAGATAAAAACCCTCTAAATAACACTGATCCAAATACAGCAATTCCCAAAGTAACTAAAAATACAATCACATTTTCAGATTTTATGTTTTCGTCGAGAAGTCCCGCATTATTTGCTGCTGTCCCTGCAAGTTCAAGTCCTATAAGAGCAACTACCGGTCCCATTGCTGCCGGTGGAAGCACCACATCTATCCAACGAGATCCAAATTTATAAATAATAAATGCAAGAATGCATCCGCAAAAACCTACTGCCACAAAACCACCTAGTGCGTATTCATATCCCCATTTTGCAATTACAATACTTGCCGGTGCAAGAAAAGCAAAACTTGACCCTAAATATGCCGGTGCTTTTCCTTTTGTTATTCCTATAAACAGTAAGGTTCCAATACCATTCATGAACAATACGATTGCCGGATTAATTCCAAAGATAAATGGTACAAGCACCGATGCTCCAAACATAGCAAACATATGCTGAATACTGAGCGGAATCAGCAACTTTGCAGGCACTTTTTCTT
>JAHHTM010000021.1 GCA_020024675.1 Muricomes sp. | reverse complement strand
CGGAGATGGTAGGAGAAGTACTTCAGGTTATTAAAGAACTTGTGAAAACAGGTATGACAACAGTGATCGTTACACATGAAATGGGATTTGCCAAAGAGATTTCAGACAGAGTTTTCTTTATGGATGGAGGAATCATTGCTGAAAAAGGAACACCAGATCAAGTGTTCGGAAACCCACAAAATCCGAGAACAAAAGAATTCTTGGGAAAAGTGCTTTATTAAACGACAGGAGGAACCTGAATATGAATGCAGAGAAAAGCGCATATCTTGATTATATAGAAACAAAAGAAGAACTTTGTACTATGGTGGCAGATAAAATATGGGGATTTGCAGAACTTTCTCTTCGAGAATATAAATCCGGGGATTTATATGCCAAAGTTCTTACAGAAGAAGGGTTTCAGGTAGAGCATCCATTTTGCGGAATCGAAACTGCATTTAGAGCGTCTTATGGTTCAGGAAAGCCGGTTATCGGAATTTTGGCAGAGTATGATGCATTAACAGGACTGTCTCAGGAAGCTGGGAAAACAGTACATAAAGAAGAAAAAAAGAATGGAAATGGGCATGGCTGTGGACATCATTTATTAGGAGCTGGTTCTATGGCAGCCGCGCTTGTAGTAAAACACTATCTGGAGGAAAAAGGAGAAAACAGTGGAACCGTGATTCTTTATGGATGCCCTGGTGAGGAAGGCGCAGCCACAAAAGCTTTCATGGCAAGAGATGGTGTGTTTAGCGAGTGTGATGTGGCACTTACATGGCATCCGGATGATGTCAATCAGGTAACTTCAGGTTCTTGTAATACTTGTATTCAGACAGAATATAAATTTACCGGGATTGCAGCGCATGCTTCTGGATCTCCGGAAGCCGGAAGATCGGCACTTGATGCAGTAGAACTTATGAATATAGGTGTACAGTTTTTAAGAGAACATATGCCGGATCAGGCAAGAATTCATTATGCAATTACAGATGCAGGTGGAGATTCTCCAAATGTTGTTCAGCCAAGAGCCCAGGTACTTTATATGGTACGTTCAGTATGGGTTAAAGATGCACTGGCATTACAAGAGCGGGTTGATAAGATTGCAGAAGCAGCAGCTATGATGACAGAAACAAAGGTAGAAAAGAAATTTATTGATGGTTGTTCTAATACCGTGCCAAATCGCACGTTGGAAGAACTTCTATGGGATAATTTCGAACAGCTCGGAGTGCCGGCGTACACAGAAGAAGAAATTAAATATGCAGAAGAGATTGTAAAATCTATAGAAGTAAAAAATGAGAAACTTCCAGGAAGTGCAACAGAAGAGAGTTTTGAAATTGCTGATTTTGTGGATTTTAATTCGGAACATGGTACAAAGCCATTAAATGATTTTTTGATTCCATATTATTACTCCATGAACGCTTCGATGGGATCTACTGATGTGGGAGATGTCAGCTGGTGTGTTCCGACCGCACAGATCAATACAGTTACATATCCCTCTAAAAGTCCGGGGCATTCCTGGCAGAATGTAGCATGTTGAAAGACCACAATTGCTCATAAAGGTATGATACATGCAGGAAAAGTACTGGCTTCAACAGCAATCGATCTGATAGAAAATCCTGCAATATTAGAAAAAGCAAAACAAGAACATATGAAAATAACAAAACATTATGGGGGATATTTCTGTCCGGTCCCAAAAGGTGCAGTGCCTGTTGTGCCGGGAGAGAAAATGTAATTTTATTCGTTCTTACTTCCTTGAATTTATAGAAACAAAAAGAAGGGTATGTCTTAAGATAGACATACCCTTTCATATGCAAAAAGTTATGAGATTTCCGGCGGATATTCAACACCTTCAGGTAATGGATCCCATTCATTTAGACCTATGCTTTGACGGAATTTTGCCTGTTCCATAGTAAGTGGAATCGGGTCATCGTCAAGATATTCTATGAGTTCATGGATTCCTTCACGCGTTACATTATTCACTTTAAAAATACGTTCGCAGCCGACATTTTTCATCCATTGTTCAACCATAGCAATATTTGCGTATGGAGAATCTGTCTTTGTAATGATTCCAACGATCGGTCGAAGGATAAACGCATGGAGTGAAGGACTAAAAAGATTGTATGGTTCATCAGCTGCCTGTACAATACCAATTACATCAGCCTCGAAAGAAAAACATGCAAGCCCTACACTAAAACGCTTGGATTCGGCATATTCTCCAGGAGAATCGATGGTATCATCATTCGTATTTGTATATTGGGTTTTCACATAGTGAAGTTCTTCGCCTTTTAAGGCCTGAGTCAAAGAAGTTTTCCCCGCTTCACTTCTTCCCATTAAAAATAATTTTTTCATAGATCAACTTAGCCTCTTCCTTTAACTTCTATGAACTTGACATGTTTTAAAGCCAAGATCCTCATGGAAGAATCTTACAGTTTCTTCCACGGCAGCCTGTACATCAGACAAACCACCTGTAATGATTAAAGAACCACAAAAACGATCCATGAATCCGATTTCTACATTACCACTTTTCATTGCTGTATCAGCAGCAACTACGACAGCCTCCCAAGGTGTAAGACGTATAAGACCGATGGCCTCACCAGTATGATCTTCGCCTTCATGAACACCAATATGAAGACTTAAATTCTGGTAAACGCAAGTCTGGGATGTACTGATAATGTGCGCCATACAAACTTCTTTTCCAGGAACTCTAAGACGAGTCAGACGAAGCTTCTTGCCTTTTAGGTTTTTATAATCATCATGGAACAGCTTTTCAAGCAGTTCTTCCTTAGTTATATGAGCCATGAGTACACTCCCTATTTCTTTGTAATGTTGCAGACTACATAGCCAAGAGAATCTCTGAAGAAATCAACGATTTCTGTCATAGCAGACATTACATCAGAAATCTCGCCTGTGATGATAAGTGTTCCTGTAAAACGATCTGCAAATCCAAGGTAGATGTCTCCACTTTTAACTGCTATATCTGAAGCGATGACAGCAGACTCAGGAGGAGTCATATTCATAATTCCGATTGCAGAAGATCTATAATCAAGTTGAGGATTTAATCCAAGTTTCTGGTATATGATCGGAGCCGGTCCACCCATTACATGGGCAAAGGTAATCTCTTTTCCTGCAACAGTTTCCTGTACAATTCTAATTTGTTCTTCATGTGTATCTGACATGTATCAGTACCTCTCTTTCACATCATAAATAAATGATATTATTCCAATAAATCAGACTATCATAAGTAAATCATACTATCTGAAAAATGGTCTGTCAAGAAAAGATGAAAGAGATCACGAAAGAACTTCTATATTATTCCTCTGTTTCAGTTTCCTCTTCATCGACTGCAGTCATATGAGATTCTACGATTCTGACAACAGATTCTTCTAAGTTTGTATGTAGGATGATATTTTTATCAGAAGCAATTGCCAGATCTTTTACCTTAATTTCATCTCCGACTTTCATTTTACTTAAGTCGATTTCAATTTTATCTACTAAAGCATCCGGGGTTGCTCTATAAGAAATTTCAGAAAGATCTAATTCCACAATACCGCCCAGAACTTTGTCATGGTTTAAAAGAATTACTTCTGCTACAGAATGTACCATTTCTCCTGCTACCAATGCCTGAAAATCGATTTCTATAATCTGGCGTTTCATAGAGTCATAGTTGATATCTTTAATAAGAACATCCATTTCTTTTCCATCTAATTCCAGAATTATCTGACTGCCTTTTCGGCTGTCTTTTAATAACTCTTCAGCATTCTGACGTGAAATCTGAACAGGAATAGAAGCTTTTAATTCTTTTCCAAATACATTACCTGTAACAAATCCTTCTCTTCTTAGTTTTTTTGCTTTTGTCTGCATGTTACGTCGTTCAACTTTTAAAGTATTCATTTATCTTTTCCTCCAAAAATTTTGATACATGCTTAGCGGACTGTTTTCATGGTCTGTTAAGTATTGATTATTTGTTCCATATGTATTATAACACATATAATTCTTTATGAATCAATAAAATTATGGGATTATTTTTGAAAAATATGTGCAATAACACAACAAAGGATGAAAAGTTGTTTATCTAAAATAGATTTATATGTATAATGAAAAAACAAATAAAGATTAAACAGAGGTGAAGAAATGATAAAAGCAGTAATTTTTGATATGTATGAAACATTGATAACCCATTATAAAAGTCCTTTATATTTCAGTGAAGAAATGGCAAAAGATGCAGGGATTACAGTAGACAAATTTCTTCCTTACTGGCGAAAGACAGAAGAAGAACGCTGGATTGGAAAGTTGACTTTTGAAGATACCATCATAACGATTCTGAAAAATAATAACTGTTATTCAGAAGAAACGTTACAAAAGATTGTAAAAAAACGTATGGCAACAAAAGAAGAAGGATTCAGACAGTTACATCCACAGATTCTTCCTATGTTGGAAAAACTTAAAGAGAAAAAGATCAAAATTGGACTTATCAGTAATTGCTTCTCGGAAGAAGTGATCGCCATTCGTAATAGTGTTTTATTTCCATATTTTGATCAGGTATATCTGTCTTACGAGCAAGGACTTCAAAAACCGGATCATGAAATTTACAAAAGATGTATGAGAGATTTTCAGGTTAGTGCTGATGAATGTCTTTACATAGGAGATGGAGGAAGTTTTGAACTGGAAGCAGCAACTGAACTTGGGATGAACCCAATGCAGGCAACCTGGTATTTTCAGGATGGATTGCAATACCAGTCTAAGCGTAATCCAAAATTCAATCAACTGGATACACCAATGGAAGTGTTTGAATATATAGAAAAATAAACAGAATTGTTATGGAGAAGAAAAGTATATGAATGATATACAGGAACGACTGTTTAGGTTACAAGATGTTCAATATAAAGCATTTATGGAAAAACTTGTTCCGAATATACCTGAGAACACAGTAATCGGGGTGCGCTTACCAGATTTACGAAAGTTTGCAGGAGAGCTGGTAAAAGAAGGAAAAGCAGAAGGATTTTTAAAAGAAGTACCACATAAGTATTTTGAAGAAAATCATCTGCATAGTTTTATCGTGGATAAAATTTCTAAAAATTTTGAGGAAGCTATATTAAGAACAGAAGAATTTCTTCCATATATTGACAATTGGGCGATATGTGACAGTTTCAGACCGAAGGCATTAAAACAAAATATGCCAAAGTTGTATCAAAATGTGAAAAAATGGCTGCAAAGTGGAGAGCCGTATATGATAAGATTTGCACTTGTATTGCAATTAAATTGGTTTTTAGAGGAGTATTTTAAACCAGAAATGCTGAAGAGTATCCTGCAGATACAGTCAGAAGATTATTATGTTAATATGGCAATAAGCTGGTATTATAGTATGGCACTTGTCAAACAGTACCAGGAAGTGATTCCATTGTTCACAAGTAAAGTTCTTCCAGTTTGGATACATAATAAAGCATTACAAAAAGCCATAGAAAGTAGGCAAATTAGTGTGGAAATGAAAAAATATTTGCGAAGTTTGAAGAGAAATCGCAAGGAAATTGATTCGATTCATGGAGTGTTTTCTGCAGTTGACACAGAAAAAAAACGATGATAAGATGATGGTTAGTTTCAACTAATCAAAAGGCATTGAAAGGTGAATGTAATATGAAATGTTACAAAAACAGATGGGTCAGTTATCTTTGTGTTGCAGGAATAATAGTCGGAAGTTTTGGGTTAAGTGCCTGTGGCAATGGTTCATATAACGATGTTGGTTCTAATATAGTAGAAAACCCGAGAGAAGAATCAAAAGCGGAGGCAAGTGTATTTGCAATGGATACATTTATGACGATTACAGCCTATGGAGCTCAGGCAGAAGAGGCTGTTCAGGCTGCACAAAAAGAGATTGAATATCTTGACCAGTTGTTATCGGCCGGAAGTTCTGAAAGTGAAGTGGGTAAGTTAAATCAAAATGGGGCTGGAATGTGTTCAGCAGATACGGCGTATTTATTAGAACGTTCTCTAAAACTTTACAACGAAACAGATGGAGCATTTGATGTGATGATGTATCCGCTAATGGAAAACTGGGGATTTATAAGTGGGGAATACAAAGTACCTTCTCAGGAAACCATTGATAAACTTTTGCCGCTTGCGGATGTGTCAAAGGTTTCTTATGATCCGGAACAAAGAGAAGTTCAATTTCTAGAAAATGGTATGAAAGTAGATTTTGGGGGAATTGCCAAAGGGTATACTTCTTCATGTATTATGGATATTTTTGACCAATATGATATTTCCAGTGGGATTGTAAATTTAGGCGGAAATGTTCAGGTAAAAGGAAAAAAGACAGATGGGACTGACTGGAGAGTAGGAATCAGAGATCCCAAAGGAGAAAAAGAGTATCTTGGGATTTTAAGCATTAGCGATAAAGCGGTTATAACATCCGGTGGATATGAACGGTTTTTTGAAGAAAATGGCGTGAGATATCATCACATTTTAGATCCTAAAACGGGAAAACCGGCACAAAGCGGTTTGGATTCGGTTACGATTGTCAGTGAAGATGGAACTCTTGCAGATGGTCTTTCTACTGCTTTATTTGTTATGGGGGTGGATAAAGCGCAACAATATTGGATGGAACATTCAAATGATTTTGATGCTATTCTGGTTACAGATGATGGAACAATATATGTAACAGAAGGGTTAGAACATAAATTTGAATCAAAAATTGGAAAAGCACATATTATCAGGCAGAAAAATAAATAAATATTATACTTTAGCAGTCAGTTATTTACTGGCTGCTAAATTTATATAGTGAAGAAGTTCGAGAAAATAAACGGAAATCTTTTGGAGAGAATCCAGTGTGTTTCTTGAAAATTGCAGAAAAATTGCCGGAATTATGGTATCCAAGATGGGCAGCTATATCAGAAACCGGTAAATCAGTGTGATATAGAAATTCTTTTGCAACATGCATTCGTTTCTGTAAACGATAGTCTCGTATAGAACAATGATAAACAGATTTAAAAACATATTTTAGTTTTGCAGGACTCATGTAAGCCATATGTGCTAATGAATCCAATGAAACTTCCTGTGTTACGTGTGAAGAAATATATTCAGCAATCTGTTGTACAGTTTCTATATCTGATTGTTTAACGTGACGAGTCAAAGAACACGCAGAATCTAGTGATTTATGAAGAATTAAAGCCAAAATTTCAGTTAGTTTGCTTTTGTAAAAAAGTAAGGATGATAAATCGGATCCTTGATAACTGTAAAGTTGATGAAGTACAAACGAAAGTTCTGGGAAGCATTCCATTTCATTAAGAAGAGAAATGGCTTCTTTCAAATGTGTGCTACAATCTGGCACAGTCTTGGACAAATAAGTGTCATAATATTTTGGAGTGAGAAAGATATGGATTGATTTTACCGGTGTATGGTTTTCATAAGTTGTTCTAGATTTTTTAGAACATCCTAAATGTGCATAAAATGTGTTGGGGAGTAGTTGTTGATTTGTATGAAAACAAGACTGTGCATTATGTACATCTATGTAGTAAGAGATGTGTAACAAGTCCTTATCTTGTACAAAATAAGTATAATTTCTAAGAAAACTACAATCAAACAGGATGATTGCGGCATGGCATCCTAATTGAATTATTTTGCAAGTGCCCTTTCCTGTCTGTGGTTTTAGTTGATATTGTTTGATTGATGGATTACAGCAATTTTGTAAGAAATTTATGTTTAATAATTTGCAAATATTTTCTTCGAAAGTCATTTATAGAGTTCTCCTTTTGGATAATAAAATTATGGTTTTAGCTAAAAAATATATTATTTTGTTGACTTCAAATTAGTGATTCTGTAATATATGACCATTGGTTAGATTAAACTAACCCATTTCAGTTTACCATAGATTGCACGGTAAAGCGAGTGGTGTATTTCTTAATTTTTATTAAATGTGCAAGGAAAGGAAGAAAAATATGAGATCCAAAGATAAAGTGCTAACGGGTGCCGTGTGTATTTTGGCAACTGCCGGAATTATTTATTCGGTGAGTACTCAAAATTTTAACACGAGCCAGCCAGCAAAAGATCACGGCCATAAAACGGTAAGTATACAACAGAACGATCCAAATGTGGAAGTGGAATACAAAGATGGTACTTATGAAGGAGAAGCAGAGGGATTTGGAGGGGTTGTACGTGTAAGCGTAGTGATTGAGGACGGAAAAATTAAATCTGTTGAGATTTTGTCTCATTCAGAGACTCCAGAATACTATGAGCGAGCATATGCGGTTATTGCAGAGATTGTTGCAAATAACACACCAGATGTAGATTCTGTTTCTGGGGCAACTGTTACATCGGATGCAATTAAAGAAGCTGTATTTAATGCAATAGAGAAGGCAAGAACAACTGTAGATAAAACTGTAAAGAAAAAGCCTAAGAGAAAGAAAGAAGTTATAAAAAAGGTTGCAACAAGTGCGAAAAGACCAATTGTGCCAGGAAGTACAAGCGTGCAGACAAGCGGTCTGAAAGATGGTACATATATTGGTACAGGAATGGGGCTAAATGGTGCAATACAAGTACGTGTAACTGTAAGAAATAATGTACTTGTGAACATTGAAATAATAAGCCATAGTGAAGATTCTCCGTATTTTGAAAATGCGATGAGTGTAATTCAACGAATTTTATCCAGTGGAAGCGGAAACGTTGAAACTGTTTCCGGAGCTACTTATTCTAGTCAGGGAATTATCGATGCAGTGAAAGACGCATTGAAAAAAGCCCAAGGTGAAAGCAACCAAGCCAATAGCGAAAATAATAGTAGTTCAAACTCTGGAAATAATGGTGGTTCAGGACAAAATATCAATGGCGGTAACCAGGGGTCAGGAGACATTCCTATTGTAATTCCGAATGAACTGGATTCTTTCTACATCAAGGGCGAGATGAGTGATGGAGAGTATATTGGATATGGTGTTGGCTTTCATGGTTGGGGAACAATTAAGACGAATGTAACAGTGAAAGATGCAAAAATTGTAGATATTAAAGTTTCAGAAAACAAGTCAGAGTATGCTGATGATATGGAATTTCGGGATAAGGCAATGAACATCATAAATCATTTACAAGGAGAAAAGGCACGTAAAACAGTGGCTGTATCTAGTCTGTATATGATTTATAAAGATCAACTTTTGGGAGCAAAAAATCCATATGATGTAGCAGTAAAATTGTTTGGAAAAGAGTATGCGGAATCTTTGAAGACTGCAAACCTTGAATTGGCCAGTACCAAAATCAAAGCCGTTTCTAAAGTTATAAAAGAGTATTTAGGGGATCGATATGATGCAAAAGAAATGTTTGATGCAGTCAGTGGAGCTACGATAAGTGGGAATGGTATCGCACAGTCAGTAGGAGATGCCATGAAGAAGTCTGTAAACGATGCGACCAAGAAAAATAATGTAAAGGATACAAAAGTTACAGAACCAAAACATAAAGTAATATATGCAAACACAAGAGAAAAACTGGATCTTTCCAAACTTAAAGTTACGCTGATCAAAAAAGACAATACAGAAGAAGTAGTGTCTGTGAAAGATTTTGAATCGCGTGGAATTGAAATGTTTGATACAGATAAGAAGACACCAATCACAGATGGAATGAGTCTTAAAAATTATCCGGCAATAGGAAGAATTGAAGTAACTGTAAAACATGTGGCTTCAATCACGCAGGATAAATTTACAATTGAACTTGGTAATTATAGTACAGACTATGTGAATCAAATTCATTATAGCCTTGATGGAAACACATGGTATCGAGTAGAGAATATTGTTATGGATCCAGATAATCCAGAAAATA
Source organism: Muricomes sp. (assembly GCA_020024675.1). Taxonomy (GTDB): domain Bacteria; phylum Bacillota; class Clostridia; order Lachnospirales; family Lachnospiraceae; genus JAHHTM01. The sequence continues at coordinate 1,149 of JAHHTM010000021.1, read as the reverse complement.
TTTTTTACCTCAAACAGGTTATTGATGCGCCAGAGAGTTTCAAATATAAAAACATTAAAGTTCGTGTCATTTCTAAATCAGGAGAAATGTATGAATATACAACAAAGACATTAGCAGGTGCAGGACGAGAATCACTATATGAAGTAGTAGATGCAAAAAACAATAGTAATGTGCCTGGACGACTTTACATTCAGTTTAAGTTCTCCGGAACAGAAGAAGATAAAGACAAAGTTCCAGATTCAGCAGTAACGCCTCCAAATCCAGAAAAACCAGAAAGTGAAAATGATGGAAAAGAAGTTCTGGTAGGAGGGGATGTTATCTTTACTGACTTGGATTACAGTAAGGATATTGACTATAATGAGGGACACCCAATCAAACCAATTAAAGTAATATTACATGACAAGGATGCAGAAATTATACATAACATAGAGAATCTTCCAAAAGGTCTTAGCTTTAATGGATCTGAGATCGTAGGTACCCCAGAGATTGCAGAAGATGAGTGGGATCCGACCTATTACAACGGACTTCATAAAGAGTTTAAAATAAAGATCAAGGCTCAAAAAGGAAATATTGTACTTGTAAGATCTGCAAAAATTGTTATCAGAAGAGATCGAGATCGAGACGGAGTTGCGGATTATAACGAAATTGATTTTGGAAAACATGATATTTTCAATCCGCAGTACAAAGACTTTGAACCAGTCGAGGTCAATGGAGTTGTTCCAACTGTAAAGGATTATGCTGCAAAGATTAAAAATCTGCCAGAAAAAGGTGTGAAAGTAGAAATCTTGGAAAAACCAGATCTTTCAAAAGTAGGAGATACATCGGTAACACTTGGATTCCGTGTAGACGGACTTGAAAAAGTAGGAAAAGCGGTTATCAAAGTGAAGGTAATTAAAGTAGCAGAAAATAAGCTAGATGAGGTACCGGTTGGCGCGGATGTTATTTTCACGGATCTGGATTATAGCAAAGATATTGATTATAACGAAGGACATCCAATCAAACCGATTAAAGTAACCCTACATGATAAAGATGCAGAAATTATACATGAAATAGAGAATCTTCCAAAAGGTCTTAGCTTTAATGGATCTGAGATTGTAGGTACCCCAGAGATTGCAGAAGATGAGTGGGATCCGACCTATTACAACGGAC
>JAHHTM010000209.1 GCA_020024675.1 Muricomes sp. | reverse complement strand
AAGAGTAGAGATGATATATTTTAATTGTGACTATAATGAAGGTGCACATCCGCAGGTATTGAAGGCGATTTTTGATACAAACATGGTTCAGTCAGCAGGATATGGTTATGATGAGTATTGCGAAAAGGCAAGAAAACTGATCTGTAATCTTTGTGAAAACGAAGAATTATATGTACAGTTTCTTGTTGGAGGAACACAGACTAATTTGACAGTAATAGCATCTGCGCTCAGACCGCATCAGGGAGTTTTAAGTGCAGATCTTGGACATATAAATGTACATGAAACAGGAGCGATTGAAGGATGCGGACATAAAGTACTTGCGCTTCCTTCATCGGATGGTAAAATTACAGCTTCTCAAGTAGAAGAAGCTTATAAGTTGCATATAGAGTGTGACACCCCTGAGCATATGGTGCAGCCTAAGATGGTATATATATCAAACCCGACAGAGGTGGGGACACTTTATACAAAAAAAGAACTTGAAGCATTGTCTAAAACATGTAGAAAAAACGGGCTATATCTTTTTATGGATGGAGCACGCCTTGGCTATGGTCTTGCATCAGAAGAAAATGACCTGGATCTTAAAACAATTGCAGAACTATGTGATGCATTCTACATTGGAGGTACAAAAATCGGTGCACTATTTGGTGAAGCCGCTGTTATCTCAAATCCGGTCTTAAAAGAGGAGTGCAGATATATTACCAAACAAAAGGGAGGACTTCTTGCAAAAGGAAGACTTCTTGGAATCCAGTTCTATGAATTGCTAAAAGATGGATTGTATTTTGAAATCAGTAGACATGCAGATAAGATGGCAGGTAAAATAAAAACAGCATTAAAAGACATGGGATACGCATTTCTCGTAGATAGTCCTACAAATCAGTTATTTGTCATCATGCCAGATAAAAAAATAGAGGAACTTAGTGAAAAATACTCATTATCGTATGATCATCGCATTGATGACAAGACAAGCTGTGTACGTATTTGTACAAGCTGGGCAACAAAAGAAGAAAATGTAGAGATGCTCGTAGAGGATATTTATAAAAAATAAAGGAGAAAAAGTCATGGAGAACTTTAATTATTACACACCAACACAAATTGTTTTTGGAAAAAAGTCAGAAGAGGAAGTTGGCAAACTCGTAGAAAAAGCAGGATGTAAAAAGGTGTTGATCCATTATGGAAGTGGAAGTGTGATAAAGACAGGACTCCTTGACCGTGTAATCACTTCACTTGATGAGAAAGGAATTGCTTATGTGTTATTAGGTGGAGTTGTACCAAATCCACGTCTTTCCCTTGTGTATCAAGGAATAGAGCTCTGCAAAAAAGAACAGGTGGATTTTATACTTGCAGTAGGTGGCGGAAGTGTTATTGATTCTTCTAAGGCAATTGGCTATGGCGTGGCAAATGAAGGAGATGTGTGGGATTTTTATGCGAAAACACGTGTTCCGGAGGCGTGTATTCCAATCGGAGTAATTCTTACGATTGCAGCAGCAGGATCGGAAATGAGCAATTCTTCGGTTATTACGAATGAAAATGGATGGTTGAAGCGAGGATGTAATTCAGATTATTGTCGTGCAAAATTTGCCATTCTTAATCCAGAACTTACGATGACACTACCCGAATATCAGACGATGTGTGGTTGTGTGGATATCATGATGCACACAATGGAACGCTATTTTACTACAGCATCACCTATGGAACTGACAGATAGAATTGCAGAAGATTTGATTCGTGTGGTTATGAAAAATGCAAAGATTGTTTTAAATGAACCAGATAATTACGAAGCAAGGGCAGAAATCATGTGGGCAGGAAGTTTATCACACAATGGTCTTACAGGTTGTGGAACAGAAGGTGGAGACTGGGCCAGCCATCAGTTGGAGCATGAACTAGGTGGTATGTTTGATGTTGCTCATGGAGCAGGACTTGCTGCTATATGGGCTAGTTGGGCACGTTATGTTATGGATGCAGATGTAAAGAGATTTGCACAATTTGCAAGAAATGTAATGGAATGTCCAGATACAGGAAATGACAAAGAAGATGCAATTTGTGGAATTGAAGCTATGGAACGATTTTATTCTTCAATTAATATGCCAATTTCATTAAGCGAATTAGGCGTTGAACCAAAAGAAGAACAATATACAGAACTTGCAGAAAAATGCAGCTTTTTTGGAAAGCGTACCATTGGAGTTGTAAAAAAACTTACCAAAGAAGATATTTATAAGATTTATAAAAATGCACAATAAGGAAAAGACATCGATTAGAAAGGTAGAAAAATGGATCGTAAGAGTTTGTTAACTGAAAAAAAACGTATAGTTATCAAGGTTGGTACTTCCACAATTACATACAGTGAAACTGGGAATATCAATTTAAATAAGCTTGAAAAATTTGTACGTATTTTAATTAATTTAAGAAATCAGGGGAAAGAAGTTATTGTAGTGTCTTCTGGAGCGGTAGGTGTCGGAAGAAAAGCTCTTGGACTGAAACATAGACCTGCTACAGAGGCGGAAAAACAGGCATGTGCTGCTGTAGGACAGGCAAGACTTATGATGATATACGAAAAGTTGTTTAACGAATATAGTCAGCTTACTGCACAGGTTCTTCTTACAAAGGAATCCATTTTAAATGAAGAATGTAAGAAAAAAGCACATCAGACATTTAATGAACTTCTTCGAATGAATGTAGTACCAATCGTAAATGAAAATGATGTAATTTCAGTAGATGAACTTGCATACGGAAATTTTGGTGACAACGATACACTTGCAGCGTATGTTGCAAGGCTTGTAGAGGCCGATCTTCTGATTCTTATGTCTGATATCGATGGCTTGTATACAGATGATCCGAGACAGAATTCAGATGCCAGATTTATTCATACCGTTAAAGAAATTGATGATCACCTTGAGAGAATGGCAAAAGATTCTTCAACAGAATGTGGAACTGGAGGCATGGCCACAAAAATTACAGCTGGGAAAATGGTTACTGAAGCTGGGACGGATATGGTAATTGCAAATGGAGAAAATATTTATCTGATCAATGATATTATGGCAGGTAAAAAAGTGGGTACATTATTCTTATCGCATAAGCATGGACAGGACGTAAAAGATGAATATTCCCCAAAACGTGCAGAGTATAGAAGAAAAGCAAAGATAGAGAAAAAAACGCAAAGAAGTATAAAATAGGAGGTGTGTTATGAGCAGTTACATGGAAACACTTGGAAATCGTGCAAAAGAAGCTTCAAGACAAGCGGCTCGTCTTGGTACAACTGAGAAAAATAAAGGTCTTTTATCTGTAGCGGAAGAAATTTTGCTTGAAAAAGAACAAATTTTGGCTGAAAATCAGATTGATATTGTACGTGCTGAAGAAAATGGAATGAAACCAGCTCTTGTAGATCGCCTTCGTCTCACAGAAGAACGTCTTGAAGACATGGC
>JAHHTM010000208.1 GCA_020024675.1 Muricomes sp. | reverse complement strand
AACATATCCGTTAGCATCTATACGGGCATCTACACAGCCGATTGCTTTAAGGTCTTTTACAAGGATATTTCCTAATTCAAATTGACGCTCTGAAGAAGGACAAGTTTCACTTTCTGGATCGCTTGTAGTATATATCCGGCTATAATTTAACAAATATTCATATGCACGCATAATTTAGTCTCCTTTTGTAAAGTAATGATTTCCTGTATTATACTTTATTCTGTTCGTTCTGGCAAACATATGTAGTGAAACACTTTGTAAAAAAAGAAAAATGTGCGATAATATTAAAAAAGAAATATTAACATGTAGAAGAAAGAGGAAAATAAATGGACGAATTATATAAGATGATTGAAAACAAAATTAAAGAGTCAGGATATTCAAGAGATATTTCTGGAGAAGATGTATATGAAGACATTTGTGACCAGATTGATGGAAAAGAAAATGGTACCTATATACTGTTATCTAAATTCGAAGAGGATGTAGTTTTTGAATATCGTATTACAATTCTGGATGATGAATTTAATCTTGGATTATTGACAATACGTACTCCACAAGGAGAATACAAAGTTGATTTTGACGCATAAAGTTTAGAGGTAATGTCAGATGGTAAAAGACAAAATAGAGGTCGTTGCTTTAGGAGAGTTATTAATAGATATGACGGATAATGGGGTGTCAGGACAAGGAAACACGTTGTTTGAGGCAAATCCAGGTGGGGCTCCTTGCAATGTTCTTTCCATGTTAAGCAAGTTAGGTCATAAAACAGGATTTATTGGAAAAGTTGGGGATGATATTTTCGGAAAAAAACTAAAAAAGGTTTTGGAAGAAGAAAGAATAGATACGTCAAATCTTATTTTCGATCCAGAACACAAAACCACACTTGCCTTTGTAGAAACAAGAAGTGATGGAGACAGGGATTTCTCATTTTACAGGAATCCTGGCGCAGATATGAGGCTTACAAAAGAGGAAATAGATTCTAAGATGTTGGAAAACATAAAAATATTTCATTTCGGTACTTTATCTATGACGCATCCGGAAGTTCGAAAGGCAACAAAGTATGCAGTAGAAACAGCAAAGAAAAAAGGAGCATTGATTTCGTTTGATCCGAATATAAGAGAACCACTATGGAAAAATTTAGAAGATGCAAAAAACCAGACATATTATGGGTTGAAAATGTGCGATATATTAAAAATTTCTGATAATGAGATCCGATGGCTTACAGATGAAAAAGATTATACAGACGGTGTGAAAAAAATAAGAAGCCAGTATGAGATCTCGCTTATTTTGGTTTCTATGGGAAAAGAAGGAAGCAGAGCTTATTATGTGGACCATAATGGAAAAGAGATCTGCGTGGAAGTTCCTGGTTTTATTCAAGAATCTACGGTAGAGACGACAGGAGCAGGAGATACTTTTATGGGGTGTGTATTACATTATATCTTACAAAAGGATATAAAATCTCTTGAGCAGAAAGATTTAACTGATATGCTGACGTTTGCAAATGCGGCAGCGTCTATTATTACAACAAGAAAAGGTGCACTTAGAGTAATGCCATGTAAAGAAGAAATTACTACATTAATTAAGAATAAAAAATAGTATTGGGGGGACAGAGAAAGTGCTAAATGATACGGGGTTTGACCTTTGGGCAGATGAATATGATAGGAGTGTACAACAGTCAGATCATGACAACACATATCCGTTTGCCGGCTATAAAGAGGTGTTGAATACAATCTATAAAAGTGTTATGGAGGAAAATGGAAAAACAGTACTGGATATTGGATTTGGAACAGGGGTTTTGGCAAAAAAACTATACGAAAATGGAATAGAAATTACAGGGATAGATTTTTCGGCGGAAATGATCAAGATAGCACAAAAGAAAATGCCACTGGCAAAATTGATCCAACATGATTTTTCAAAGGGAATTCCGAAAGAAGTCGAAAATGAAAAGTTTGATTACATTGTATGTACTTATGCAATACATCATTTAAGTGATACTGAAAAGGTTGAATTTATTCAAAAATTAAAAACTCTCTTAAATGAAAATGGAAAGATCTTACTTGGAGATGTGGCTTTTAGTACAAGAAAAGAACTTAATCATTGTAAAGAAATAAGTAAAGAAGAGTGGGATGATGATGAAATCTATATTGTAGCAGATGAATTTTTAAATCACTTTCCAGATATGAAATTTATTAAAATCAGCAATTGTTCAGGAGTTTGTATGATTTCAAGAAAAAAGATGCAGTAAAAAAGTAAGGCTCTATCTTGGTGCGTTAGCACCAGATAGGGCCTTTTAACATTTACTTGGATGAATCTAAGGTGAGACAAGGGAAGTCCTTCGATTTTACAATTATTTTACAATACTATGATAATAGATTTGATGTTTGATATGTAATATATGGTTACAGACAAAAAATAATGAAAATCAAAGGAGTGTCTAGAGATATGAAAACAAGGAAAAAAATATTAAAATCAGCTTTCATTGCAATCATGACAGTTTCAGTATTGGCAGGCTGCACACAAAATGGTTTAGAAGAAGAAAAAACTGAAAAATCAAGAACAGTAGAAGACGATACTTCTACAAAAGTTTCGGGAACAGTTTCTACAGATGGTTCTACTTCCATGGAAAAGGTTATAGGAACACTTGGTGAAGCATTTGAGCAGAAAAATAAAGGCGTAACGTTTACATATAATCCCACGGGATCTGGATCAGGAATTAAGGCTGTCCAAAAAGGAAGATGTGACATCGGACTTTCAAGCAGAAGTTTGAAAGAAGAAGAAAAAGAAAGTGGGTTAACAGAAACAGTGCTTGCTTATGATGGTATTGCAATTATTGTAAATCCAAAGAATAAAGTATCTGATCTAAGTGTGGAAGATATTGCGGCTATTTATACAGGAGAGATCACAAACTGGAAAGAAGTTGGTGGAAAAGATGCACAAATAGTATTAATTGGTCGTGAAGCAGGAAGTGGAACAAGGGATGGTTTCGAATCTATTACAGGTACAGAAGAAAAGTGTAAATATCGTCAGGAATTAACTTCTACAGGAGATGTTGTTACAACTGTTTCAAGTAACTCAGATGCAATAGGATATGTTTCACTAGCTGCTGTAAAGGAAAATGTGAAGGCAATTTCGGTAGATGGCATAGCACCAAATGAAAAAGCAGTAAAAGATGGCAGTTATGTTATTCAAAGACCTTTTGTGTTAGTTACAAAAACAGATGTGGAACTTTCTGATGAGGCACAGACATTTTTCGATTTTGTAACGTCGGATGAGGTAGTTGATTTAATCTCCAGTGCAGGTGTTGTGGCGGCAAAATAAAACTCAATGAAGTTGGCGGCAGGTGTAAAGCCGCCAATTTGTAATGAAGAAAGGAAAATTTTGATGAAGCACAAAAAACAAATATTAGAAGAATTAATTCATGGAATATTTCTCATTCTCGGATTGATTACAGTAGGGTG
>JAHHTM010000207.1 GCA_020024675.1 Muricomes sp. | reverse complement strand
ATGTTTCAGAAAATACGGAAAATTTACAGCAACCCAAAAAAGGATTGGAATATAAAGATTATCTTAGAATTTTATTGTTTTTCAAGAAAACAGATTCTCTGACGTGGAGAGCTTTGGATAGAATAGAAGGTAATTTAAGGAAAAATTATAACATGGAAGACATTTGTCTGGACTATTATATGGTAAAGCTTCGTTTAGATAACAAAGCAACAATAAAGTCAGGAATACAGTATCAATTTCCGACATATTTTGGATATAACTGACTTGCCAATTGAGTCTGGTACAGATGCCCTTTCTTCTAAAAATGCCGGTAGATCGAATCCGGTTTTAAAATCACACCAAACTAAAAATACTATAAGAAAGGAAAAAACTGCGATGCCACGATATAAATACAACCCCACAAAATCGAACATAGAAAGGGCATCTGTACCAGGCTCAAAAGCAAGTATAACAATAGAAGCATCTTTGGTTATTCCAATATTTCTTTTTGCAATGTTGTGCCTCATATATACGTTGGAAATACAAACTTTACGGACGCAAATATTATTTGCAACAGAAAATGCCGCAAAAGAAGAAGCAGCGGGTACTGGAACTATTCCAATTGTAAATACAGCAAGAATGAAACAAAATATTATTCGGCAGATTGGAAAAGAAAAACTTAATAGAAGCATCATAGTAAATGGTGCAGATGGAATTCAATGTAGTAAATCATATTTGTCTGTTTTCAACTATGAAATACATGCAAAAACAGAGTATTCCGTACAACTTCCATTTCCTGAATTTACAAACATCAAACTGCCATTATGTGAAAAGATGATTATAAAAGCTTGGAACGGAAATCAAAAAAAAGATAAGAACTTACAAAGGGAAGCTATTGTATATATCACAGAATATGGAATCGTGTACCATGAAGATTTGAAATGTCCGTACTTAGAACCAAAGATAAAATATGTTTCTTACGAGGAAGTAAAAATGCTTAGAAATTTATACAGAGAAAAATACACACGGTGTACAAAGTGTGTTTATGGTAGTCCTTTGTCCGGAGTGTATGTATCAGAACATGGAAATAAGTATCATAACTCATTAAACTGTAGCAGTCTTAAAAGAAATATATTTGCAGTCAAAAAAACAGAAGCAGGAATAAGAAAGGGATGTAGTAAATGTACCCATTAGAAATATATGGAGGGGGATTGTATTTAGGAATTCTTTCACTTATTGATATTAGAACTCGAAAGATTCCACAATGGTTACTTATTTTAGGAATGTTGATGGCAGTTATAACCAAAAGTATTTGTAAAAATATTTCTATAATTTTGATTATTTCAGGTGTTGCGATAGGATTATTATTTTGTATGATTAGTAAAACAACAGGAGAGAAACTTGGGGTAGGTGACAGCTATGTTATTACATTGATAGGGGCGTTTACCGGAATGTGGAATCTACTGCAAATTTTATGCTATGCATTTTTATTTTCAGCATGCTACTCAGCAGCAATTTTGATCATTAAAAAATTTAACAGAAAAATACAAATTCCATTTATCCCATTTTTAATGGCAGCATATGTATTATGGTCTTTTTAGAAGGGAAGTATGGAAATGATAAATAAAAAGTATAGAGCAAGTGTCACAATAGAAATGTCCTATATTATGCCGTTCATTCTTTTTCTCATATTTATTCTGATCAATACAACATTTTATTTTCACGATAAAATAATTATGAGTGGGATAGCAGGAGAAACGCTGGTAGTCATGACTCAGTATGAAAGAGAAGCAGGCAAAGAAAAAATAGATTTCAAAGAGTTTTTAAAAAAAAGAGCAGAAAATAAACTGATTTTACTTAACTTGACGGATATAAATATATCAACAGAAAAAGACAAGGTAAAAGTTTCCTTAACAGCACAAAAAGGAAAAATGAACGTATCGATCGAACAGAAAGCGATAATAACACAACCAGAAGAAAGTCTGCGAAAAAAACGAAAATGGGAAATGATATCTCAGGAGGAAAATAAATGAAATTAAGGTCAGGATACGAAAAAGGAATAGAGGGAACATGTCTGATCATAGAGATTCCATTGATCTACAAAGCGGACTACAAGTATCATATGATACAGGAAAATGAAATTCATGGACTTTTGCAGATGTCTGGTTGTGGTGTAGAGAAAAAAAGTAGATATAGTTACACAATTACAGGTATGATTTCAATGAAAGATAAGTATGAACAACAGATGTTTTTATATGAGGATGTAATGGAAATTCTGAAAGATATCTTCAATACAATGTGTTCTATGAGAAAATATATGTTAGATCCAGAGAGTCTTTTATTATATCCGGAATTTATTTTTTGGGATGGAGAAGAATGGAAATTTTGTTGTTTACCACCGAGAAAAAAGGTCTTATCAGAATCATTCCATACATTATCCGAATATTTTATAAGAAAAATAGATTTACGGGATATGAAAGGGGTAATGCTTGGCTTTGAATTGCATAAAGCAACTTTTTATAAGCATTTTGACTTGGAAAATATATTAACAAAATATACCGTGGAAGAAGGTGAAGAAGAGTTAGAAGAGTCGATGCAAGAGGAACCATCTTATTATGTAGAAGAAAAAATTTATACCTTAGACGAAGAATCACCGACAATTGGAAAGGATATTAAAGAAGTTAAAGAACAAAGACAATATGCAACATCATGGCAACAGAAACTGGAAAAGATAAAGAAGAATTGTAAAGAAGGATTTAAAGATTTTTTAATAGAAAGCGATGGACACAAAGACGGAGAACTCTTATAATGGTAGCAAAAAGATCATAGAAAGAGGTGGTCCGTTTGAAGAAAGAACAGAAAGCAATCTGTACAGAATTTTTAATTATTGTAAATATTTTGGTATTTTTATGTTTGACTTTTATTGGAAATACGGAAGATGCAGTTTTTATGGTAGAGCATGGTGCAATGTATGAACCATATATTGTATATGGGAAGGAATATTATAGGATTTTTACGAGTCAGTTTCTTCATTTTGGAATCGAACATCTCTTAAACAATATGGTACTTTTAGGGGCACTCGGATGGCATATCGAAGAAGAAACAGGGCATTTTAAAATTCTTTTAATTTATCTGTTTTCAGGAGTTGGAGGAAATATTCTGTCGTTGTTGTGGAATATATACTGGAATAATAACGTAATATCTGCCGGTGCTTCTGGAGCTGTATTTGGTCTCATGGGAGCATTGGCTTGCATATTTATAAAAAATAAAGGAAAAGCAGGACAACTAACCGGCAGAGGTATTACGATACTTATTATTTTGAGCCTATATGTTGGATTTACAAGTTCAGGTGTGGATAATATCGCACACATAGGTGGGCTGATTTGTGGTGCTTTCTTAACGTTTTTATTGTATAGAAGACCTAAATCATTAAAAAAAGACGAAGACTTCTAAGCAGGGAGTGTTATCGTAAATG
>JAHHTM010000206.1 GCA_020024675.1 Muricomes sp. | reverse complement strand
TTGTACTATAATGAAGCAAACATAAAAAATGTATATTCTGCTTATGTTCCAAATGGTGTTATTTGATATGATGAGCTGTGGAAAGTAGATTTTCTGCAGCTTTTTTATAGTTGAGGATTTGAAAGTATGAAAAATTCATTATGGAATAAAAATTACACATTGCTTACAGTTGCAACAATTTTTGGGTCTATTGGTTGGATTGCAGGAGATTTTGCTTTATCATTTCTTGTTTTTGATGAGACAGGGAGTACACTTGCGTCAGCGCTGATTCTTGCGGTACAGTTTGTGCCAAGATTTTTCATCCCGCTTTTTGCTGCGCCGTTACTGGATCGCTTTCCTAGAAAACCATTTTTGGTGGGTGGCGATCTGATCAATGGAATTATGTATACGCTGGCAGGGGTTTATCTGTTGAGCAGACCGTTCTCATATAATGGTTATCTTGGCTTTTCTCTATTGCTTGCATGTCTTGGTAGTTTTGACTCGCTTGCATATAATAGTATTTATCCAAATGTAATACCAAAGGGAATGGAACAAAAAGGTTATGCTGTATCTTCCATGTTGTATCCGGTTCTTACAATGGTCATGATGCCACTTGCAGCAGTGCTCATGGATTGCATCGGAGTAGAAGGTATTCTTATCATGCAAGGCGCAATGTCCATTATTGCGGCAGTAGTAGAAAGTAGAATGAAGATTCAAGAGGAAGATCGACTGGAAGGAAAAAAGTTTTCTTTTACTATGTGGAAGGAAGACTTAAAAGATGGATTAAAATATTTTAAAAATGAACCAGGTTTGCGGAATATTTTTCTATATACGTCTATATCAAATGGTATTTCTGAAGGAGGTGCGCCTTTACTTATTGCATTTTTCAGAACGACATCTGGCTTAACGGTAAGTATGTACTCATTTTTTGCGGTTGCAGAATTTTTAGGAAGAACACTTGGTGGAATTTTAAATTACCGTATTAAAATTCCGGAAAAGAAATTATTTGGCTTTTGTCTTGGAGTTTATAATTTTTATGCACTGATGGATATGATTCTTTTGTGGATTCCGTATCCGCTCATGCTTGTTAACAGAGGAGTTTGTGGATTCCTTGGTGTCAATAGCGCCACATGGCGTGAAGCGGCAGTTCAAAAATACATTCCAGACAAAATGCGTGCAAGAATAAATGCGTTTAAGGATATATTGTTTTTTGGAATGAGTAGTATTTTAACTTTGTTAGTAGGGGCTATAGGAGATGTGGTTGATTATAGGATATGTATGTCAGCTGGAGCAGTCTTTACAATTATCGTTTGCGCTATTACAATTTTAAGAAAACAAAAGGAAGTGCGGAAAGTCTATGAACATAATGCTGTACTGGTACTTAATAATCATTAATTTTATTACATTTCTTGTTTTTGCACTCGACAAAAGAAAAGCAAAAAAAGGAAAGTGGCGTATACGTGTACGAACCTTATTAGGGCTTTCTTTTTTAGGAGGGGCGGCAGGAGGGTTGGTGGCAATGTATACTTTCCGTCACAAAACAAAGCAAAAAATATTTAAATTCGGACTTCCAGTGATGCTTGTCCTGCAGATGATACTGCTTTTTTTGTTTCGGGTACAATGAAATTATTCTTAATTTACATTTTCTGCATGTAGCACAAATTCATGAAATAAATTTCGCATTTCAGATGAAGTACGATACATACTTTCAGGATGCCACTGTACTCCTATGGCAAAGGGGTGCTGTGGCATTTCTATTGCTTCTATAAGTTGATCGGGAGAAGTAGCACATACTTTTAAATTAGTGCCGGCAGAATGTATGGCCTGATGATGAAAACTATTAACTTTTATTTTGGAACCAATATAGTTACGCAATTGTGAATTATGGTTTGTTTTTATATAGTGACTGATATCGGAACGGTGCTGGCTGTCTTGCATATGATTAAAAAAATCATTGCCACAAGATAAAACATCTTGCCACAGGGTGCCACCGCATGCAACATTCAAAATCTGCATACCACGACAGATAGCAAAAACAGGTTTTGGGGTTTTAAGAATATATTTCATCAAGCGTATTTGAAATAAGTCAAGAGAAATATTTGTCTTACCAATTTTATCAGCAGGAGCTTCGCCAAATAAAAGAGGGGTTATATCTCCACCACCACAGAAAAGAAAACCGTCACAAAAAGCGATATATTCTGCTAAAAGTGCATCAGAACGAACCAAAGGAATGATGATTGGAAGTCCTCCAGCATAACGGACAGATTGAATATAAGTGTTAGATACATATTGTTTTGCATCGGATATTCCACAGATGACAATTCCTATTCTTGGTTTCATATATACTCCTTTTTATGATATAATCATTTTTAGATGTTTCTAGCATATGTAAAAAGAGGAGAGTCTATACACGAAAAATGTATAAAAGGAGAATCGATATGTCTTATATAGATATGCATTGCGATACGATCAGTTGCCTTATGGAAAGAGAGGGTGAAAGCCTTTTTCATAACCATCTGTGTGTTAATTTAAAAGGAATGAAGGAAGCCCAGACGATAATACAATTTTTTGCATGTTTTGTTCATGCGGCGTCTTATGATGATCGTTTAACAAAAGAGCAAAGAGGAAAGGCAAAATTTTTTCACTGCATTCATGAAGAAGCCTGGGATCAGGCCTATAAAGCAGTTTTAGCTATGGCAGACCGGATCGATAAGGAACAAGGGATTATTGTTGCAAAAACATATAAAGATGTTCAAGAAAATCTTTGTAAAAAGAATATACTTGCATGGAAAACAGTAGAAGAAGGCGGAGTGTTAAATCTTAAGTTGGATAGATTAAATGAATTATATAACAGAGGGATTCGCCTGGTGACATTGACATGGAATTTTCCTAATTGCATCGGGTATCCTAATAGTACAGATTCTTCTATTATGCAAAAAGGGCTTACAAAATTTGGAATTGAGACCGTCGAGAAAATGAATGAACTTGGAATGATGATAGATGTTTCACACTTATCGGATGGTGGATTTTATGATTGCATCAGATATAGCAAGAAGCCTGTTTGTGCATCACATTCAAATGCAAGAGTATTGTGCCAGCATCCGAGAAATCTTTCAGATGAAATGCTAAAACAACTTGGGGAAAAAGGTGGAGTGGCAGGACTTAATTTCTGCACATATTTCCTAAAAGAAGACGAAAAGGTTACTGTAGATAATATTGCAGAGCATGCAGCTTATATGATTGAAAAAGGCGGAGAAGATTTAGTGGCAATCGGGAGCGATTTTGATGGATTTGATAATCCATATAGGCCTAATTGGGTAAACCGAGTTGAAGATATGCCACTCTTATGGGAAGCTTTTCGCCGAAGAGGTATATCAGAACGACAGATTGACAAAATCATGTTAAAAAATGTGCTCCGTTTTATGAAAGATACTATTTTCTAAGCAGAATTAAAAAAATACTGTTCCTTTTAAGCAAAAAGTAGTAT
>JAHHTM010000205.1 GCA_020024675.1 Muricomes sp. | reverse complement strand
GACCAATACCATTGCGCTTATTGTACCAAAAGGAGATTATAAAAAAGAAAAAATTCTACTAGATGAAATTGGAGAACTTAAGGGAATTAAAACGGCAACAGGACTTGCAAATGTTGAAATAGATGATGGAAAGACATTGACAGATCTTTTTACAGCACGTAAATTTTCAGAATTGATCGGTGTAGATATTGAAACAGCGAAGGCGTTGTATGCATTATATGGATTTGATCACAAACAATTTGAACCAATCCTTGGGGATTCTGATACATATAGGATTCCGCTAATTGATGTAATGGAATTCTTATTTAAAACGGTTGATCAGGGAATTGCAAATTTGGATAAAAATCAGACAGAAATGCTAGAGGATCTTCGTGTAAAACTGACAGATGCAACAAAACAACTTCGTGGTAAAAAGTATGTGCGTATGGTTTTTAATGCAACGGTACCGATTGAAGGGGAAGAAAGTTATGCTCTCGTTGATAAAATAGATAAATTGGCAAGAGAGCAATATGGTGACAATGTTCTTGTGGTAGGTGATATTACAAGTGCAAGAGATTTGGAAGAATCGTTTATGACAGATAATAATCTGGTTTCTTTATTGACTGCATTATTTGTATTTCTTGTGCTACTTTTTACATTCCGTTCATTTGGAGCATCTATTTTACTTATTTTAGTTATTCAGGGAAGTATATGGATCAATTTCTCATTCCCATACCTGACATCTACGAATGTATCTTTTGTAACGTATTTGATTGTAAGTGCAATTCAAATGGGAGCAACAATCGATTATGCTATTGTTTTGTACAATCGTTTCCAAATTCAAAAAGAAAGTCGTTCGCCGAAAGAAGCAATGGCTGTGGCTGTTGGAGAAAGTTTTCCTACTATATTAACATCAGGAACAATTATGACAGCAGCAGGATTTATCATTGCGGGAATGACAACAGATGTTTACGTAGGTTCCATTGGATACACTTTGGGAAGAGGAGCATTAATTTCAATTATTTTAGTCTTGACTGTGTTGCCGCAGATATTGCTTGTAGGTAACAAATTTATGGAAAAGACAGTTATTGATTTTAAAAAGCTGATAGGAGGAGATGCAGATGAAGAAGATATTTAAGTATATATCATCTATAGTGCTGGTGACGAGTATTATTATTTCAGGCATTCCTGCTACAGTTTTAGCAGAAGAACAGTCTATAAGAATTTCATCGCCAAAAGAATGGGTTGAATTTGCAAAAAAATGTAAGACAGATGCGTATTCAAAAGGGGTAAAAGTAGAACTTTTAAAAGATTTGGATCTTACAGATGTGGAGAAAATAGTTGTTCCGGTTTTTTGTGGTACATTCAATGGAAACGGACACAAGATAGAGGCAGGAGATATCAGGGTAAAAACTGGAACAATGGGGCTGTTTCGCATTGTAAATGAAAATGCGAAAATTGAAAATTTAAAGATTAAAGCTAAAGTTACAGAAGATGAACAGACCACCGGAGTTGGTATTCTGTGTGGAGAAAATCATGGAATAATCAGTAATTGTGCGGTATATGGTAAGTTAACTGCATATAAAAATGTGGCTGGAATCGCAGGAATCAACTATGGCACGATCAAAGATTGTTTTTCAACTGTGGATATCGAAGGAACGTATCATGTGGGAGGAATTGCAGGTACAAATAAAGGAACAATAGAAAAGTCCAAAAATAAAGGGAAGATTAATATTAATGCAAATGAGTCTGCAACCAACATTGGGGGGATTGCAGGTGTAAACGAAAATATTATTTCAGATTGTTCAAATGAAGGAAAAATAGGCTATTTACACACAGGATACAATGTCGGTGGTATTGCCGGAATTACAAGAGGATTCATGCAGAACAATAAAAATACGACAGATGTTCTAGGAAGACGTGATGTTGGCGGAATTGCGGGTCAGATGGAGCCATCTTTCCGTGTGGAGTACGGGCAAAATGCTATGGAATTATTGGATGACAGCGTATCCGGGTTTTCAACGACTGTAGGCAGTGTAATTGATGATATGCAAAATGCAGTGAATCAAGGAGCTTCCGGGTTAAGTGGTGTAATGACTGATCTAATATCATTTTCATCAGATATGTCAGGAAAAGTGTCTGCACTGTTTGAAAATATGACATGGATGGAGAACAGTACTCAATATATAGAAAATATTAGAAACGAATTAAAAAATCTGAAAAGCAATTTACATACAGATGAAAATGTTGCAGGAATCATTGATAAA
The DNA here is from genome assembly GCA_020024675.1 of Muricomes sp. Taxonomy (GTDB): domain Bacteria; phylum Bacillota; class Clostridia; order Lachnospirales; family Lachnospiraceae; genus JAHHTM01. The sequence goes on along the minus strand of JAHHTM010000205.1, from coordinate 1,232 downwards.
ATAAATAAGCTTCTCGATCAGTTTGATGAAAATGATCCGTCAACATGGCCTGATCAACTTAAGGAACTTATGGATCTTTTGAAAGAGCTCTCCGATACGATAGAGCAAAATAAATGGGTTGGAGAGAGTATGGACAATATTTCCGACAACTTTTCAAACTTGTCAGAAGTTGTAATCGGAGGATTTCAGGATTTTGGTGAGCAAAGCACATCAGTATTGCAAGAAGCATCTGCCGGACTTACCAATATATCTAAAAACAGCAAAGAAGTGTTCCAGCAAAATAGTTCTAATATAAATTCAGTTCGTAATAGCATTTCACAGGCAGTGGAGTCTATGGATAGTTTGCAGAATAGTGTTGATAAGGTCTTAAGCGGAAAAGTAAGTGATGTGGAAGATATATCGGCGCAAGTTTCGGCAAAAGATAATGGAATGGTTGTGGAATGTAAAAATAGTGGAATGATCAAGGCGGACTACAATGTAGGAGGAATCGTTGGAAATCTGTCAAAGGAAGTATCGGTTGACCAGGAAACAGATGTTTTGCCATCGGTAGATGATGTTTTGTTTACAGATACTACCCTTTATGTAAGAGCTACAGTATATGGATGTGAAAACGAAGGAGATATTTCTGCAAAATACAAATACACAGGTGGAATTACAGGGTATGGAAATCGTGGTATAATTGCAAAATGTGAGAATAGTGGAAACGGCGATGCAGGAAAAGAATATGTTGGAGGTATTTCCGGATATTTTAGAGGCAATATTGAAAACTGTAACAGCATTGGTTCGTTTAAAGGTGAATCTTATATAGCCGGAATAGCAGGAGAAGCGTATCAAATTGACCGGTGCAAATCAATTCCGGTTATCGATGAAGAATGTGCATACTTAGGTGGAATTGCTGGATCGGTGGAAGGTGGAGAAGGAAATCTTTTTGTGTCAGATCATCTTGGTGGAATTAATGGAATCAGCTATAAAAATGTTGCTGAGTCAATAGAATACAATGAGATGATAAAAAAAGAAGAAATCCCAGAAAGCTTTAAAAAAGTTAATGTTGTTTTTCAAGTGGATGGTAGGTCTTTAAAAACTATAACAGTACCATATGGTGAAAGTATAAAAAATCTTCCGGTGGTAGATATGGTTGATGGAAAATACTGGCATTGGAATGAATTTGAAAAAGAAAGCATCAAGTTCAATCAGGTTGTTGATGGTGAGTGGAAAAACCTTATTACTACGCT
>JAHHTM010000204.1 GCA_020024675.1 Muricomes sp. | reverse complement strand
CATCACACCATCCCTTCTGCATATCGATTAGCTGCTTTCAAATTCTTGTAATTCAATCATCGATTTACAACGCTTAGATAAGTTTAATGCAATTTATAATAGTGTGTTTCTACATCTCCGCTGTTATGAAACCGTCATTGTTTCACATTATAAAGCTAGAAATGCCCTGCAAGAATCAGTGTTCCTTGTCTGACTTGAGTGGCTGTACGCCAATGCATCCGTCTGCTCGATTTAAAGTATAAAATGTAAGACCATACATCAAAACATTAACCTGATTAAAGGAGATCGGCTGTTCAAATCTCCCTCGGCCTTCTGCAATGCCTTTTGTGATTGTTCTCGTCTTATATCTGGCTTTTACGATCTGTCCACGATTTATTTTAAGGACTATCTCAGGCTCATACCCTTTTTCTCCCAGACTGGACTTTGAATAATCATACTTCATCGTTAATCCCAACTCAGATACTCGAATGGAATCTATCAAGACGGTATCATCGAAACCCGGATTGGACTTATTATACTTAGGTTTTATAATTCTTTCTTCTGCGCAGCAGTCAGAAACATCGAAATCACAGACTTCCTGCATAATGGGTTTATCATCGATAGTTGTCATGCCCTGGAAAGATAGTTTCCATGTTCCAATGCTGAAATCTAAACTATCAGGATTAGATGCCTCAAACCAGACATATGCCTTACGTAATTTGTCATTTGGAATATCTTCATCCCATACGACTTCCCATGATCCTTCCTGCACCGCATCATTGCAAGATAAAACCGGGTCTTGCAATTTAATAGGAGTTTCCCCAAAGCCATCCGGCACCTCAATTCCCAGTTCCGCATAGAAATAATCACAGTCTCCCAATGCTCTCTGCAAATGGATCACACTGTTTAAAGGAGATCTGATTTCTGCTTCCGTTGGCCCAATCGTTGGCAAGTTATCTGACTTCTTGTTCTCCTGGGAATATTCCTGTTGACTAATCACATTCGAGTCAACATCTGTCGAATTTTTTGCTCGGGCATTATGGATGTAAAGTAGAGATCCAACCAGCAGCACTAAGATAACAAGCAAAACGGCAGGATGATGATTTTTCTCCCTATAAAACTTTCCTTTGTGTGTATAACACGCTGTACTCTTTTGGGGTGCTTCATAGTCTCTTTTAGTCATCTGAAAACTCTCCCTTTGTCGTTTATCAAATATACACCATCCGGTTTATTGCAAAATTGCACCTGTTTGCGCATCCATCTGAGTAAGGAGAACATTTTCGTTAGAAAAGAAGCATTTACCACTATCTCTTCCAATGTATTCTATATTTCCATACAGAGCAAAACCAGGTATATATTTATAATGGTCATCACAATTGGGAATGCGAACTCGAATTAACCCCTCTTGCAATGTATGAATGTTTACTCTACATTCCACTTCTTCATTTATCAGATTAATCATGTCCCCGATTCCATACTGATACAAATCACTATATGACAGATTCGTTTTTGCTTTTTGCAGCAGTTCCTCTAGAGAAAGAACATCTTTATTTTCGTCACTAATATGTATGATATCCAGCGGCGACATTAAATTAAAGGTAATTAACTGTCCCGTAGGGGAAAATTCCATTTCAACTTCACTGATGTAATAATTAGAGGCATACACATCAGTTGATGTTATATCGGTGAGTTGTGGGTGTCGAATTGCCGCAACTTCTGCAAACATAGGCACAGCATGAACTTTAAAAGAATATTCAGGTGTATCTCCATAGTACACTGTTTCTAAATCACATTGATCGATTTCCCAATTTCCTAAAGAAAGAGACTTCAATATTTCTGAGGATTGATCTTTGATATGGTTGACCATAGAATCAGCTGGCTTCTCCATTCGACACAATTCAGATCGGTATATTCTATCATTTATGGAATCTGGGCTAATACCGTTGTATGGGAAAATCGATATCATATTCATCTTGAAATCATTTTTGTTTCGTGTAATACACTGACAGCGATATGGTATTCCATTGCTGCATAATTGTACATCTAATTGATCACAATCTTTAGGATAATCAGACTCTTTATAACTAGTTGGCTCTGTCCAATAGTATGATTCTTTATAAAATTTCCATTGACAAGGTTGTTGCTCCTTAGTATCAGGAGCAGTTTCATACTGAGCTGTGTAATTCTCAATAAAATTTTTGATATTCTCAGATAAATAATCCCGTGGCGCTCCGTACAATTCCTGTATTGCAGAATCTCCAACATATCGTGTCAACATAGCAATTCTTTCTTGAAGTTCCTCCTTGGAATAAGTAGGATATAAAATGTCATCTGCCTCCATCACTTCTGTTTCTCCAAATAACACTTTAATTACCCTTTGGATATCATCGGTATTAAGGTAATGCGGCACAACCTCAACTTCCGGCATTTCCTCATTCAGCCGCTTTTTACTAATATTTAAGCTAAAGGTTACCGATTCATCAGTGCTTAAGAATTCATTTGAGGAAATATCATTATTCCTTTCCTCTTTACTTGCCTTAATATCATTATTAGTCTCAACTTTGTCTAACGATTTAACGCCACAAGCACACATAATTTGGCTTATCACTACAAATATAATCAGTATTTGAGCCATTCTTTTTCCATGTAGCATATTTTTCCCCCCCAGATAAAGAATATAATATACTTTAGTTCCTTGACATATTACTCAATCTATCAGTTACTCTCAAATATATTGCACGAGAATCACTGATTAAACCTAGTCGGATCATTGCCGGCAAAGAAGCTTTTCTGGTTCTCCAGATATTTACCTAATTGCTTTTACGTCACCTCTTTTTATTACTAGATGGAAAATCTAACCAATTTTCATACTCTATATATTTTTTCGTATACAACAGAATTTCCAATTTTCACAGTATAGATTATAATGGATTCATATAACAACTTTAAACCATTCTTCGAATACAACTCCATCATCCTGTGTCAGGTTCTTGTATAATGTAAATGAGGTCAAAGACGACATCATCGATCCATAAAATATCTCATCTGTAAATTGCATATTTTGAATAGAATAAAATTTATTTTAGAAACAAGCGAAGTAACTATGCCTTTATTATTCTGGAAAATTTCTTTGTCGCATAGTCGTTTCAAGACAGTAACGGATGTTGTCTTATTCCACTATAACATCTTTCACTGTATTTTGCCAGTTTCGAAGAAAAAAGCGGTTTATTCTTCCTCTACGAATCCATTATAGTTATCCAGGCTCTCATCCCACGTGGTCTTTTTACATCTCGCCTTTTCTGTTGCTTTTGGGTCCATAAATCACATTATGATGCAGATATTTTCTTATTGCGTCCTCTACCGTCAGTCCAACGCTGCCATCCGAACAACAATAGCTTTCCTATGTATGCACCTACTAAATGAAGCAGAATATCATCAATATCAGCAGTTCGGCCTACAAGGAACTGCAAGGCTTCGATAATACCCGACATAATAACAACAAAAAG
>JAHHTM010000203.1 GCA_020024675.1 Muricomes sp. | reverse complement strand
CTTGAATGGCATTCAAGAGGTCAGCGGTTCGATCCCGCTTATCTCCACCAAAAAACCGCGTAGTTTAGCTGTTTTAGCTATTCTGCGCGGTATTTTTGTTTGATGAAAACAAATATGATGTTGTTAAAAAGTTTGTTGTTCCGAACTGATGCTTCAATATTCGGAAAAGAATAAAAAAGTATGGTGGAGCATGGAAAAAAGAGAGAAAAGGGAATGATTTGAGAGATTCTTATTTGTAGAAATTAGGACAGATATGCTTTTGCAATGGAAACAGTCTTCAGACAACTCTTAAGAAAAGAAGAAGACAAAAGGAATGGTTGATGATTGTGTTGGTACAAATTTGGAGTTTATTTCCTAAGATAAACTGATACTTTATGTTCCTGTTGAGCATTGCTTATATCATGTGTTATCATGACTGAACATATGTTTGAGAAGTGCTCAAAGATAAATTGTCTCCATTCTTGATTTCTTTCCATATCATGCTTTGGAAGTTGCGTTACTTCTTAATTTACTCGTTCTCTTTCAGCAAAAATTCTGGCCTATGTAAACAGGAATCGCGAAAGGAGTCAATCGTTTATGAAAATCATTATTTCTCCGGCAAAGAAAATGAAACAAGATGCAGACAGCTTTGAGTGCCATGAATTGCCGCAGTTATTGCATCAAACAGAGCAACTCTATCAACAGTTGTGCCGCATGTCTTATACAGAATTAAAGCGTTTGTGGTGCTGTAATGACCAAATTGCAACACTCAATTACGAACGATTGCAAAAGATGGATTTACATCGGAATCTAACACCTGCAATTATGTCTTACGAAGGAATTCAGTATCGTTATATGGCACCCTCTGTACTTACGGATAAGGAACTTGCTTATCTGGAGCAAAATCTTCGCATTCTGTCCGGATTTTATGGTATACTGCGTCCATTTGATGGGGTAACACCGTATCGACTGGAGATGCAGGCAAAGTTATCTGTTAATGGATGTCATAATCTCTACGAGTTCTGGAAGGATATCATTGCGCAATCTTTGTTTTCCGAAACCGATACGATTGTGAATTTGGCATCAAAAGAATATAGTCGATGCATTTCTAACTATCTACCGAAGCATGTAAAGTTTCTAACCTGTATTTTCGGCGAGCTGCAAGAGGATAAAGTGGTTGAAAAAGGTACGAAATGCAAAATGCTGCGCGGTGAAATGGTACGGTACATGGCTGAAAAACAGATAAATGATATCAAAGATTTACAAGCTTTTGAACGGCTTGGTTATCGTTTTTCTCCGCAACGGTCAAATGAAACAACGTATGTTTTTTTGAAGCATATTGACGCGGACTCTATTTAAAATGTAGGAGTTATGTTGCCCAAAACTTATATTTCATAGCATTGTAGTACGATGAACTTGATTGTCATAGTTTCTGTTTTTTGAGACGAACCGTCCCAATGGTTTCTGTTTGATATCACACCACTTAGGTGAAAGCGTGTTCATTTCTTGTTCTTTCTCATCCATGGTTTTTCTACTATCTTTTTTAGGTTACAAAGAAAATCTGATATTTACAAAAAAGAATCGTATGATATCCGAGTCAGAAGAAATGCAGTTTATGAAAAAAGACTCATAACAAAGTTTTTAGGCTCTGTTATGAGTCTTTTTGTCTTTCCAAAACGCAGAAATGCGTATGTTAGTTTTTCAGAGAAACCTCAAATATGCTAAGAATGCGGAACAAAGTATAGAATGTTGATGAAATGCGCAGTACGATAGAAAATGTTTTTCATTAACAGCAGGCAGCATAGTTGCTGCAATTGTTATTGTTTGCATCTGTTTTGCAGACTTTTTGATTCAAAACAGAATAAGACATAACATATTTTATTATCAAGATGACTCAATGCAGCATTTTTGCTTTGTATTGAGTCTTTTTTATATTTTAGAAGGGGGGACCGCATCCAGTTTCCTATGTGATTTCACATCTTTTAGCACTCTTTCCAAAAGAGGAATCATAAAAGGTTAAGGAAAATGTAGAAAAGGTATCTGGCGAGAAAGTGGGTTTCGGCACAATATCTTGTCTTGAGTAGGATGTTAAAAATTGGGTGGGATAACATAATAGTTTTAGATTAGTTTTGATGTTCTGTTTTATCATGAATAATATCCTTGGAACGTGTTTGAAATTGTTTTGGTGTAATGCCTTCAAAACTTTTAAATATTCTGTGAAAATGCGATGCGTCGAAAAAACCTAATTTTTTTGAGATTTCCGAAATAGGCATTTCTGTTCCTAAAAATACTTTCGCAATTGTTATTTTTCTCTTGTTTACATATTCTGTAATGTTGATTCCAACTTCACTCTTGAATCTGCGTCGAAGTGCGCTTTCGGACATAAAAAAATGTTTGGCCAGTTCAGAAATTTTAAAAGAATCGTATATCTTTAAATTGATATACTGGATTACGGATATGATGAATGGGGAATATTTTTTGTCGGAAAGACCGTGCAGTTCTTTTGTAAAATGTATGATGGCACAATCTCGAATTGCAAGTACTTCTATAAGTGTCGTTTGTATTTCCAGTTTTTTTATGTAAAAATCTCTCAGCCGAATAGCGTCTAGAATATCTTTTCCCGCATGAATTGCCAAAGAGGACAGTTTTTCTAGAATGACAATGGTATAGTTTTTTTCCGCACGGGTGGAATCTCCCATAGAACTGGGGATAACACTGCATCCTATATCAGCTATCCCTTTCTTTAAAGCGGTAATATCTCCGCTGATGACAAGGTTTAAAATTTGATTTTCATAATAAAAGGAATATTTTTCAGGCGGCAGATAATTGTAATCAATATTAAGATATCCATCCTTTAGTTTCAGTTCGTTTTGGTATACTTGCTTATGCAGGTTTGCCGAATACAGCTGTTCAAAATCAATGTCAAATACAGAACCGAGCAAAACAATAAAATCACGGATGTCTCCCAGGGAATAGATGGGGAGAGATTGATAATATTTTAGATATTCTTTTTTCTCTGAATGGGATTTATGTATCATTTCGGGACGATTCAAAAAGGATTCAAACTGTGATTCTAAAATACGGCCAGTAAGAAAAGAGCCCATAGTAACGATACTGTCTTTATACCGAAACGATATAAAGATTTCATGAAACAGGCCGTAATCGAACCATATCTGTTTTTTTGGTATCTGATGATGTGAAAAATTGTATGAAAAATGATATTGCGTATCAGAACAGTAGGTTCTGATACGGTTGAACTTTAAATCTGATATATATATGGGAATTTTTGTCGTTACATGCAATGCTTTTACTTTTTTTAAATCTTTGTCTGTCAGTTCCATTTTGTTTTCACTACCTTAACTCCAATAGTATCCATATGTTCCATATGGAAATACTTCATATTACAATTTTTATTAGAATACCATGCTTTCCTACGTGGAATGTAAAACTGTGTTTTATTTTCTCAAAAAAGAATAAATATTACATAAAACATCTAATTTATACAATTTTTTTCTTTATTTTTACCT
>JAHHTM010000202.1 GCA_020024675.1 Muricomes sp. | reverse complement strand
GAATAATTCATAATAATCAATTATAATCTTCTCAAAAATCGGTACATACTTTCGTGGAGTTAATGGACTTTTGGAAAAAGCATAAACCAAGTTTATGTATTCTTCATCAGATAAGACTCCTACAACTTCAGCAGACTCAAATGACTTTAGAAGATTTTCCTGTTCACCTTCCCGGAAACAATAATCAAATGGGATGGTAGTAACCAGTGGAAAAGAGAAATCTTCGTCAGAACCATACTTCTTTCCAATGCACCTGTTTGCTTCAAATACGTACGATACAATATCCTGTCCTCTGTAGTTTTTGCCGTGTTTCGGAGATAAGCTACCGGAACGTTTTCTTGAAGTAGGAAATACGGCAACAACATTCAGTGTCTCACTTCTATAGAGGGAAATCAGATACTTGTTTTTGGGAGGATTTGTAAAGGTGCAAAAACCGTAGATAATATTCTTAGCCTTTAACATACCGATGTCGCATTACAGAACTGCATATATTCCAGTGCATCCTCAAAAACTTCTTCTTTTTCTTCGTCACCTTCAATAAGACGGCTCAGATGGATTTCACAGTCAGAACGACCTGAATCTGAAAAAGTAAGATTGTTTTCATTCACTACTTTACTCCACAAGGTATCATCAAGATGGGTAATGTCGGTAAGTTCATCTGCTGACATGGATCCGTATGTAGAAATGATTTTATCGATCATATCCATTTCATACTGACTGTAGAGATTTAGCTTTTCTTGTGTAAGAATACCACTAACCGTAGATACTTCACATTTGTCTTCGTTGTTACGATGGCACTGTACATACTCTGAAAATGATCCGTTCTTTACATCATATACTTCAGGTGCAACAGGACCTTTTTTCCATGCAAAGTAACTGAACCAGGTTAGAGGGAATCCTCTTTCGATAGTGAATTTTTCATCTGTAAGATACACCAGCTTCAATAGCTTCCTAAGAGTTATGTTAGGAATTCTTTCTGCGAGGTATGCTAATAAAACCCCATTCTTTTCTTTATTCACTGTATATCCAAAGCTCATAATGCTGTTTTTTAAGTTGTAATATTCTAATAAATAACTGTTTGAAGATATTATTAGCGTTTGCAAAATTACAATTATTATCGTATTCTACAAAACGTTAATACTTATATTCTTATCGTCTTTCCTTTTGATGTGCAAGAACGTCTTTTGCATAAAACAATCGTCTGCCACCAATCTTTACTGAGGCAACTTTTCTTTCGTAAGCCCAGCGGTAAACAGACTTGGGGGCAATCTTAACTATTTTGGAAACATCTACCACATCGAGAAGAGTGTCCGGACCAACCAGCAGTTGGCTCTTCTCCAGATTGCTCAATGTAGTTTCTATGGCTTTAAGGCGGGTAAGGATTTCTTTTATCCATATATCCATTTCTTCATCATTATTCATAGGCTGATATTCCCTATTATGTAATAGTTACTGGAGTCTTGCGACAACATTTCGTTTTCTTTCATGTATCGGATATAGCTTTTGGCTGTACGTTCTTTTACGTCAAGCATATCCATTATTAATTCTGTCAAGTCATTGTAAGATACCTTTTTCCGTGATCTGAATATTTCTTTGGTAATATTGGAGAGTTCTGTACGTTTTCGCTTTTCCTTATCTTCAATGGATTTTTCTCCGGCATAGACGTGCATGTCCTTTGTTTTGTCCCAAGTAAAGAGTAACATGGGAACATCAAGAGGGCTACCATCCCTTACTTTAATGGCTTTTACAACTGAGTAGGCAGGATTTTCATCTTTCTCAATGGAGAGGATAGCTGCAGCTTTTCTTTGCAGTTCTGAACCGATATGACCTCTAAGTTTGATACCATTGGGTACGAAATGCAGAACACATATTATACATGTTTTGTATATGCCTGCAAGTCTGTATAGTTCGTCAACAATGGCTATACTTTCTGTTTCATCATTTGCAGAGCGGATTAAGTCTGCTATTCCGTCTATAACGACAAGGTGTATTCCTCCTTGACGATGATAATACAGGTCCATGCTGTCCCTTATAATCTGTAGCCTTTCTTTCCTGGACATGGATGCCAGGTAAAATGTGTGATATGTTTCCGGGACAGAATCAATGCCGACTCGTTTTAAAGTCTTTGAAAGATTCTTGTAAAGCTGATACTCTGATTGTTCTGTGTCATAATGAAGTATTGCTTTTTGATTATAGTTTGGACAGATATCCAGTCCTAATGTATCAATAGAAAGATCAGTTGTTTCATCTATCAATGTTCCGGCTATAATGGCTGAAATAAAGTTGCTTTTACCAGTGCCTTCACCTCCGGTTATACAAAACAGATTATCGTATGTTCCTAATGGCACATCATTGACAGATACAACAGTTTTAGAAATCTCAGGTGGATTGTTATAGTCCATTTCGCATGATTTGAGTAACATGAGTGTATGAGAATATAGTTTTTCCAATGAATTTGTGATAAGTTCCCGTAAATCTGATGCCGTTTTACCAAGGGAAAAGAAATCCGATATATCCTTTTCCTTTTTGCTTCCTGATAATGGCAGCTCCAGACGTATGACATTATGGTCTGACAAGGCATTATAATGGCGTAGAGATTCCCTTTTGCCGGTCTCATCAGAATCGTATAAAATGATGATGTGTCTGAATTTCCTTTCAAGCATTTCTATCATGGTTGTTGGAATAGATGCTGTTTCACTGTTGAAGCAGACAGCAAAAAATCCTTTTGAATAGAGTGACATCACGTCTTTTTCTCCGCCTGTTATGAAAACAATATCTCCTTTGTTTGGGAGTTGTTCCAGTCCAAAACAATACACTTCAGGCATTTCACCACCATACAGAAAACGCATTTTGTTATTCAATGGCCTATAAAGCTTTACATATCCATTTCCGTTATAGGCAAAAATGGGATCTAAATCTGATGATTCTATTTTGAAAGGCTCGTTATTCCTGTTTATGCTTTCGTACGATTTTACAGATGTTACATGATAAAGCCTTAAAGTAGAGAGCTTTATGCCATATTTTTGCCAATATCCAAGTTCGGTAGATGTGAATTGTTTTGATTCGACTTTGAAAGAACTTGTATTCTTTTCTACTGCTATATTGGGGGAAATAACTTCTTTGGATATTGTTGTCGTTTTTGCTGCAGTAGTGGTGTATGTTCCTGTTGTACTTGGTGCAAGATTAAGATTCAAGTCCGAGTTTATAAGACTGACTATATTGGAAAAGTCGGATTTGACATTCCAGCCTTTTATTGTGGCAACGAACCAGAAACAATCGCCGGAATAACTTTCGTCACCAAAGTCCTTCATCTTGAAAGTACGTGAATGTCTGTCAAAGTAGATGTTGCATGAGGCATTTTTATCATCATATAACGGATTCCTGAAGTTTTTCCCCGGTCGGAAATCTATCCGAAGATAATATTTGAAAACATCAAGTCCCCTGTTAGTACGGTCCAGTATTTCTTCCTTGTTTATCATTTCGTCTGTCTTTACTCATGTAACTGTTTAGAATTATGT
>JAHHTM010000201.1 GCA_020024675.1 Muricomes sp. | reverse complement strand
GTCATAAAAAGATGGCTGTCATTTTTTATCATAAAAGGAGAAACTTTTAGAAATCCACTTCGATTTTTCAACAAATATCTTTTCCCTCATAGTAAAATCATAAAAATCTATTACTGAAAATTAAAAAACAAGAAGCTAAAAAGAAATTTAGATTTCTTATATTTTGCTCCATAACAGAATCATGAACATCTATTACTAACCGTTAAAAAAGAACCTGCTAAAAAGTCTCTTCCTCTTTTTGGTACACCTGATAAGGAAGTAGTTCAGGAAATGCTAAAAACTTTTTAATAAGGTCAAACCGACTGATCAGCCAACAAAAAAGCAAACTAAAAAAAGCTCTGAATTTCGTGGATATTCGTAAAACGGTAAGCGGCAGCATCTCGTTTTGAGATGTTGCCGCTTTTATAGGATATGGCACAATAATATGTAGTTCCATGGCGTTTGCTCTTGTTCGAAAAAAAGGGCAACAGCGTGCACTATTGAGACTTAGCAATTTTATAGAAGCAACAGCGAGTTGCTTGATTATGCAAACTTGCTCTGGCATAACGCTTATGTGATGACGAATGATATGGAAACAAAAGATATTTTACTTGAATTGCGAAGAAAAAATGGAGAGACCATGACGAACATAGAAACCTTAAAACAGTTTTTACTTGAAACCGTTGTTTAGTTTTTGGGGATTGGCTTCAAACTCTTCCAGCCTTTTTACATATTTATGCTTTCTTAGGATGCAATAGCATTTTGAATCCGAAGGTAATACCGATTAAGACAATGAAAATCTCAAGGCGTCCTAATAACATACCAATCATTTCCACAATTAAAGCGGCAGGAGCTGTTGTTGGATTGGTAATACCAATAGAAAGCCCGACTGTGCTCAGAGAGGAAGCAAAATCAAACATTGCCTGTGTGAGGGTGCAGTCTGCTGTTACTGTTAAAGCCAGTGAGCCAACGATATACAGAATCAAATAAGCGATAAAAAATCCTGTCGTATCTTCTGCAAGTTCGTTATCAATGGGCACTTTTCCCGAAGCTTTGGTGTATTCGGGGGCTTCTACGCTGCGGGAGGGGGATAATTTGCGTTTTACATTTCTTCCCGCCATACGAAGCAACAAATACACACGGGATAGTTTGATGCCACCTGCTGTTGAGCCAATACCGCCTCCGATAATCATCATCAAAATCAGGACAGCAATAGCAAATTGTGGCCATTGTGCATAGCTCATCGTAGAATATCCTGATGTGGACATAGCCGAAACAATGTCAAAAGTGGATTTACGAAGTCCCTCTGCAATACTTATGTTAAGACCTCGGGACAATGAAATAGCTGTTGGCGGTATCACAATAATCAGCAAAAGGAACATAAAGCGCACTTCACTGACCTTGCAGAAATCCTTTACTTTTCCTCTTGCGAGAAGAAGCAGTGCGGCAAAGTTTGTTGTACCAATGAGCATTAATACTATCGTGATGATTTCAATCGACAAGCTGTTATATTCACCAATACTGTTTAGCTTTGTCGAAAATCCACCAGTGGATAGAGAACACATAGAGTGGCATATGCCATCAAACCAGGTCATGCCTGCTATACGGTAGGCGACTGTACCCAGTACGAGACATATATTATAGATAATAAAAATAGCTTGCGCTGTTTTTTTGATGTTAGGCATAATTTTGTCCGGATGACCTTCTGCACTGTATAGGCTCATGGACTGTTTGCCGGATATGAACAACATCATAACCATGATAAAACCAAGGCCGCCGCAGTATTGCATAAAGCTTCGATGGAAAAGATAAATCATTGGCGTTTGTCGTACATCTAACACAGAAAGTCCAGTTGTTGTCCAGCCACTAACGGCTTCGAATAAACTCTGAACAAAAGTAAGCTGTCCGCTTATATAAAACGGTAAAGCACCAATAAGGACACCCCAGCTCCATGCAAATAGAACCGTAAGGCTGGATCGTCCCATAGAAGTTCTCCAATCCGTTTTGAAAGGTTTTGGCGTTTTGAATATACCAATAAGGCAAATAGTTATACCCAAGAGTGCAGAAATGCCACCCGGCAATAAAAAGCAGGGTAGGTAGAGGATATCCTGTTTATACCAAGGCAACACTGCGATGGGTGCAATGACCAGTATGCCAATTAGAATCATCAGTTTTCCAATAATAGATGTATTAGATACCTTTTGCTTCACGGTTTATTCCCTCCCTGTTAAGACGCAAATAGTGCTTTGCTCCTGACCACTGCGAGCTATAACAACCAAGGTATCTCCGGCGTTAATGCGTGTGTCGCCTCGGGGAATGAGCGCAGAATCTCTTCGCAGAATACAGCCGATAACTACCTCTTGTGGCAGATCAATCTCCCACAGCTTTTTGCCACAAACAGGAGCATCTTCGGGAATATGGACTTCAATAATCTGTACCATACCAAACCCAACCGGTACAATATTCACAAGATCATCTACAAATGCTTGCTGTTGAATGATGTTTGTGACAGCAGAAATGGCACACACAACACTGTCAATTCCCATTTGATGGAAAAACTCTGTTTTGTTAGGGTCTGCAACTAAAGATACTGTCTTTTTAATACCGAAATTTCGTTTGCAAATCTGACAGGCGACCAAATTATCCTCATCACACGAGGTTAATGCAATGGCAATTTTACATTCAGCGGCTCCTGCTTCATCCAGCACGTAAGGCTTTGTGCCATCACCGTTATAAACGCTCAAGCCTTTGATAGCTGCCAAACGCATACATTCTTCTTCGGATTCATTTACTGCGATGACATGATAACCCTGAGACAGTAAAGAGGTAGCCAGAGATTTTGCTTTGCTGCGGCCACCAATTAAAAGAATTTTCTCATTTCTGTTTTTCTTCATAACTACACCTTTTCTCCACGTTTTTCTAATATTTTATCTACTTCTTTTGCAGATAAAACGGCAGGACAAATTGTTTTGATGCCCAGAGCCTGATAAACAGATTCCCGTTCCGTATCATACAGCCGGGCAATAACGTTTTCAATATGAAACACGTCTCTTGCCATTTGAGCAATCATTATGTTTGTATTATCGTGATTGGTTACAGCGATAACGGACGAAGCTCTTTTTATTTGTGCATTTTTCAGATCATCCATATCTGTGCCATTGCCTACGACTGACAGTCCGCCAAAATTGGAAGCAAGTCGCCTAAATGCACTTTTTTCGGTGTCCATTATCAAAACATCACCGTCATTATCCGAAAGAGTATTAGCAATATTTGCACCTAATCGACCACACCCAATCACAATCACATACTTCTCTTTTTTACTGTTTTCAAATAAACTCATTTTCTTTTCTCCTTTTTATGTCAAAGCTGACGATGTCATCTTTTTACTATCTATGGTAAGTCTGTTTCGTCAAAGGCGCATTTACCAACCGAATAAAAAGTACCATAGGTTTCTAAATTTTGCCTTGCCGGAATATAAGTAGGATCCAATGCATAGGCAGCACGGAAATGACGCATAGCTGCAGCATGTTGCCCGGTTT
>JAHHTM010000200.1 GCA_020024675.1 Muricomes sp. | reverse complement strand
GAGTAATGCAGGCATTGGGAATGACAAATCATCAGCTGGCAACAATGCTTCAAACAGAAAGCCTTATTACAAGTGTAGGAAGTTTATTCATCTCTTTACTTGTTGGTTTGCCGGTTGGCTATATTTGTTTTCTTTCTGCACGTGACAAAGGCATTTGCGGTCTCTTTCAGTATCATTTACCAGTCATACCGATAACTGTACTTGTCACATGTATTATTGTATTTCAGTTTTCTTTATCCTATGTGATTAGCAAAAATACAAAAAAAGAAAGTATCATTGAACGGATACGATTTCAAGAGTAAACAAAAAGTTACATCATCCACAAATTCTTTTCATTATTTAAACAACCTTCATGGTAAAATATAAGTAGGGAAAGTGGTGTTGGATCTGACGCTCCAACACCAACTTTGTCTACGATCTGAGTAGGTCTTCCGACCTGCTTTTTTTATGGAAATGTATGGAATACAGAGAAGTAGAGAGTAATGCATTTGTTTTACGAAGCAGATTGAAATTGTTCAATAATCAGCATATAATCACAGTATATGCTGTAAATAATTCGTGGAGGGCATAAAAATGCAGATGCTTGTAAAAATACCTTTAGAAATACCTTTAGATCTTCCAATCAATTATCATCACATTATTCAGGGGATTATTTATAACAATCTGAAATCGAAAGAAGCATATAGCAGATTTCTTCATGATGAAGGGTTTTCTTATGGAGAAAGAAAATTTAAACTGTTTACTTTCAGCCTGTTACAGGGAAAATATGAAGTTGCTGATAAGAGAATCATTTTCAGAGATCAGGTTTCTTTTAAGGTAAGCAGCCCCAATAATTATATGATCATTTCATTGGCAGATGCGCTTAAGGAACAGGGAATTTATTTTAAGGACAGACATATACAGAATCTGGAAATATATTTATTTGATAAAACGATAGAATACAGAAGTGTTTATGTGAGAATGTTATCTCCAATCTGTCTTTATTCAACAGAGCAGGAAAATGGATATACAAATTACTGCAGCCCGGAAAATGCAGAAGAATTTTCAAAACTTGCTGCATCTAATTTCATTAGAAAGTATTATTCGTACTATGGAATATATCCACAGGGATATATTCATCTTGAGCCGGTTCAGGTTACGAAGAAAGATAAATATGTTACAAAATATCTTCAAAGTACCATTGTCGGATGGAAAGGAATCTACAGATTATCAGGTGAACGAAAATATCTTGATTTTCTTTATCAGACAGGACTTGGAGGAAAGAATTCCCAGGGGTTTGGAATGTGGGATACGATATCCGAAAAAAACATAAAAAGAGAGGAGAACAGGAATGATGGATAATGAGTTGAAATTTGCAGCCAGAATCAGCTCGATTTATCGATTCACAGGTGAATATCCGATCTCTTTTGTGGAAAAATATAAAAATCTTTTTCAGAGATATATGGATGTAGAGTATCTGATTGGAATACTGGGGAATAAAGAAAGCTATTCAGAAAAATATGGATTGATACAAAGAGCACAAAATGTTGCACAGGCAGAAATAGACAGATCATTTGAACAGATCACGGAAGGGAAGAATCTGGCATCAGTTTTTTCAAGAGTATCTACTGATGATAGAAAAAAAGATCGTGTGGAAATGGAAAAGTTTTACAGATATCAGATATCAGAACTTTCACCAAAGACAGCTTTTCCAATGAAGAATGTAGAATGGAAGGAATCAGATCTGGAACAGCTAAGAGAAAATTTTTATAAAGAAATGAACACGCTCAGTGAACATGCGCCTGAAGACTATGAAAACTTTTCCATATGTTTTGACAGAATCTCTCAGAAGTATATGTGGTGTATTACAGCAGCAGATTATGAAGGAGAGGACATCTCACTTTATGATTACATGAAAGTGACGGAAGCAATCCTGACATGTCTGGAGATAAGCGGATCAGATGAAAAACCTTATGTGCTGGTAGCGGGAGATTTTTCAGGTATTCAGAAATATATTTTTTCTATTTCATCAGCAAATAATAAGGGAGTTGCAAAAAGACTTCGTGCCCGTTCGTTTTACGTTGATGTGGTAAGTAAAATATTTTCACAATATGTAATAGACAGTTTTGAGGTGGGACGTGCAAATATTTTACTTCAGACAGGTGGTAAATTTTACTGTATGGTACCAAATGTGGCAGATGCAGAAGAAACATTAAAAAATAGCAGAACAGACTTTGATCGTGAACTTTTTGAAAAGTTTCATGGAATGGTTTCTGTTAATCTCGCATGGCTACAGTGCAGTGATCAGGATATAGAGAATTACAGTGATACGATTGTCCGGCTTAATGATCTTCTTGCGGCGATAAAATCAAAACCATTTCATGAGCTTCTTAAGAAAGATGGAAAATGGAATACAGAAAAGTTTATCTTATATGATGAACTGAAAGATATGCATATCTGCGAAAATTGTGGAGTAGAGCTGATTCGTTCTTCACATCAGACATGTAATACATGTAATATGCAGTTAGAACTTGGAAAGAAACTTCCACATACAAAATATATTGCTTATTTAAAAGGAGATATAACACAAAAAGGTGTCTATAAGATTTTTAAAGATTATTCTATTGTTCTTATGCAAAAAATTGACAGAAACAACATGAGACAGGCATATGTCATCGAAGCACTGGCAACAGAGAAAGAAAATTCAGATGTATGTGACCTTCCTGTAATTAATAAATATATGGTGAATCATATTCCTGTTGTTAAAGAGGAGTATGATCGTCCGATGGCTTTTGATGAGATTGCAGAATCATCAATAGGAAGTAAGAAACTGGCGGTTTTAAAATCTGATGTTGATATTCTCGGATTTCTGTTTGCACAGGGACTACGTACAAAAGAAAGACATTATGGAACAATTTCAAGAATCAATACAATGTCGAGAATGCTGGAAATTTTTAACAGTGGTTATATACAGACATTATTAAAATCTTCTGGAAAATATAAAAATGTTTATAGTGTATTTTCCGGTGGAGATGACCTGTTTCTTATTGGTCCGTGGAATGTGATGTATGATCTGGCTCTGGATATCAGGAGCAGATTTTCAGAGTTTGTTGCAGATAATGAGTACATTACAATGTCTTCATCTATTATAACTTTTGATAATAAAACACATATTTCTCTGATGGCGGAGATAAGTGAAAAAGAGCTGGAACGCGCCAAAAATGAAACAATCAAAGAAATATATCCGGATCATACAGGCAGAAATGCAGTATGTGTAATGGGGTGTATAATGACATGGAGTGACTTTAAGACACAAGTAGAAAATATCATGCATTTACGGAAAATGGTAGTTGAAAACAGAGTGGGATCTGGTATATTAAGGCGGATTGAAAAATACAGCAAAATGTATAAGCAGTATCTCGTTGATCACGATATATGGAAACTGATGTTTGTACCGTATTCTGAGTATGATCGTAGTCGTAATTACGGGAAGATCCGAAATGACGAGTATATCGGTTCATTATTTAATATCAGGGTAGAAAGTACAAATACTATT
>JAHHTM010000020.1 GCA_020024675.1 Muricomes sp. | reverse complement strand
CCTCTATACAGAATCTTTAGGATTTCTAATTTCTGCTTCATACCAACGCTCATGTCAGCCACTCTTTTATGAAGATCTATGTTAAAGTTATACTTCTCTGACATTTCTTTTAATAATTTAGATTCTTCTTTTCCTTTCACAAAAAAAGGGGATTCTTCTACACCAAGCATCAAATTTTCTTCACCGGTCATAGATTCCACAAGCATAAAATGCTGATGAACCATACCTATACCAGCTGCAATTGCATCTTTACTGGATGAAAACTTCACTTCTTTTCCTCTAAGATACATTTCTCCGGAAGTAATATTTTCCATTCCGAATATAATCTTCATCAATGTACTTTTTCCTGCTCCATTCTCACCTACAAGGGCATGAATTTCTCCTTCAGCAACCTCAAAATTAATATTGTGATTTGCTAGGATTCCACCTTCATATATTTTGGTTACGTTTTTTAATTCCAATAGATTACTCATAAATTTTTTCTCCTTTTACGGGTAAATCAGGTGTTTTCTCGTAAATTTCGTATCGAAACTCCTGCCTTAGACTGACTGTTTGTAAAAATCCGATTACTTTCCCTATCTACCTTTCACACCATACAGTTTACTACTTATCCACGATTCACGTCCATTTTCTTCTCCGACGTTGTTTCCATTTCTTATGAAAGCAGCATGTGATTTATATATGTAAACGTTTTACTATTCAGTAGTATACACCTTATTTTTTTGTTGTCTATGTGTATTTTTAATAATATTAGCCTATTTTTTTAGTTATATTAACCAATATCATCGTTGTTTATAAGTTTTGGTTATATGTAATCGTTTTCAATAAGTATGTAACAATATTTTTTTGTTACACAAAAATATCCGACATACCTTTCGATATGCCGGGTATTTAAAATTCAATCTTTTGATGAGCTGTATACTTCTGACCCTCTTTTGATTATTTTTCCCTTCAGAATCAATTCTTGAATCCTTCGATTCTTTTTTTTCTGATTCACAATATTGATCAGTACTTCATATGCCATTTCTCCCATTTCTTTCATAGGCCTGTCTATTACTGTAATCGGATATCCAATCATGTTTAATGTAGCAATATCGTCAAACCCTATCAGACCAATATCTTTTCCAGGTTTCATTCCTTGTTCATTAAAATATCTGATACATCCTAATGTAGCAGAACTACTAGTCGCAAGAATTGCTGTAGGAGGTTCTTGTAGTTTCATAAATTGCTTACATGCCTGATATCCACTTTCTTGATCAAATGTTCCATGATAAATATAGTTGTCTTTTATAGGAATTTGATGTTTCTTTAAGCAACTTAAATATCCTTCTAATCTATTAAATCCAGGTTTTTGTGAATCAATGCAAGAAACAATGGCAATATCTTTGTGATCATTCTCAATAAAAGTTTCGACTGCATCGTATACCGCACCCTGATTGTCCATAAAAACAGCATCAAATACCGGTTCATCTAAATCTCGATCTATTAATACAGTTGGTATCCCTATTTCCTCTGCCTGTAAAAGGAGTTTTTTTGTTTCCTCATCTTGATCAATAATAGGAAGTACTAACAATCCTAAAACCTGTTGTTCCATTAATTGTTGGATTGCTTTATGTTCTTTATCCAAGTCTTCAAATGTATTATAGAATAATACATGATGCCCCTTTTCCTCTGCCTTTGTTTCGACTCCATCTATGATTGTGGCAAAAAACGGATTCACTCTTCCAGGCATGACAAGGCCAATCATCGTTCGTTCTTTTTTGATTAGACTTCTTGCAACTGCATTGGGACAATAATTATACTCTTTTATTATTTCCTCAACCTTTTTCCTCGTCTCTTCTTTCACATACCCGCTATTATTAATTACTCTTGAAACTGTAGCAACTGACACTCCTACTTTTTCAGCAATATCTTTTATTGTCATTCTATCTTCTCTCCTATACAGTCAAATAGAAATTCAGCAAAATCTATTTAACCACTGTATTACTTTTATTCTGTTTTTTCATCTCTTAAAAGTTCATTTCCATCAGCTGCTGTAGTAGCAAGCTCATCACATCTTTCATTTTGAGGATGCCCATCATGACCTTTAACCCAGTTAAATCTCACTGTGTGTTTTTCTTTTACCGCAAGAAGGCGTTTCCATAAGTCTACATTTTTGACCGGTTCATTTTTCCCACGTTTCCAACCTTTTTTAACCCATCCATCTATCCAATGCTGATTAAATGCATCTACTACGTATTTAGAATCTGAAAAAACATCCACTTCACAAGGACAGTTTAAGGCTTCAAGTCCTGTTATTACAGCAAGAAGTTCCATTCTGTTGTTTGTTGTCTTCCTATAGCCTTGCGACATTTCTTTTGAATGAAGCTGTCCCTTCTTATCCACATACTCAAGAATGGCACCATATCCTCCTGGTCCGTCCGGATTCCCTCTTGCCGCTCCGTCTGTATATAATTTTACATACATATATACCACTTCTCCTTATTTATCCTAAAATCCTTCTTGCGCTTTCCTGCGCTTTTTCAAAAATTTCTTCTTTTGAAGAATCTAAATAAAATTCTCCATTCTGATATAATACTTTTCCTGCAATCATAGTCATTTTTACATTCTGTTTACTACCACTGTATACCAGATTCTTTTCAATATTTTGAAGTGGCTGCATATTCGGCTGAAAAAGATCAATCAGAATTAAATCTGCCTTTTTTCCCTCTGCTATGACATCGCACTCAGGAATTCCCATTGCATGTGCACCGTTTACCGTTGCCATCTTTAACACTTCTTCTGCTGGAACTGCCTGCGGATCATCACATATCGCCTTCTGAAGTCCTGTTACAAGAAACATTTCTCTAAACATATCAAGACAGTTGTTGCTCGCTGGCCCGTCTGTTCCAATTGCTACGGGTATTTCATTTTCCAAATATTTTTTAATTGGCGCGATTCCACTTGCAAGTTTAAGATTTGAAGCAGGATTTGTAATCTCATATAATCCTCTTTTTTTCATAATCTCAAAGTCTTCTTCATCCATATGTACTCCGTGGAAAAGCCCACCACCATAATTAAATAATCCCAAAGAATCCATATAAGCCACCGGTGTCATTCCTGTCCTTGTACGGCAGTCATCAACCTCTTTTTTTGTTTCTGAACAATGGACATATACCGGGAGCTCATATTTTTTAGCAAGGCCTGCAAGCCCTTCCATGAGATTTCTTCCTGTTGTATACTCTGCATGAAAACCAAGTTGATAAGAAAGAAGTCTTGATGGATCCTGATTGTACTTTTTATAATCAGCCTCCACTTCCTCTATTGTGCCACCGAAATCATTGATGCTTTCACAAATAACTACACGAAATCCAGTATCTTGTACTGCACGTTCTATTGCAGGTTTATTTAAATACATATCAAAAGCTGCCGTCACACCACTTGTAAGATATTCCATAAAAGCCAATTTATTGAGCCAGTAAATATCTTCTCCCGTAAGCTTTGCTTCTGCCGGAAATACTCTTGTATTAAGCCATTCATCCAATTTCATATCATCTGCATGAGAACGTAAAAATGTCATTGCTGAATGTGTATGTGCATTTTTAAATCCAGGCATCAGAAGATTTCCTTGTCCATCAATTTCTTTATCCCATGTCATTTTCGGAGTTTCTCTTTTCTCTCCTACATATGTAATCGTATCTCCCTCAATCCAAACTTCTCCACGAAAAATCTTCTTTCCTTCCTCCATGGTAAGAATTCTCACATTATAAATTCTAGTATTCATCTATAGTTCCTCTTTTCTACATTTCGTTCTTTTAATCCAACCAATACTTGTCATTGTATCAAATTGCTGACTATATATCTAGTAGTTTACCATAATTTGTATTTTTATGATAAAGGATGCCGTTGTAAGCAGCATCCTTTTCTTCCTAAATAATAATGCAGACAATTCCTCCATTACTGTCATTTACAATCTTTTGCATAGTGTCCTGAAGTTTTACCTGACTTTCATCATTGATCATCATAATCTTATTTTTAATGCCATCAATCACAAGTTCTTCAATTGATTTTCCAAAAATATTTGTTCCCCATATTCCGCCTTGCTTTTCTCCTTCTCCTTTGATATACTCTGCTAAATCCTGTGCTTGTTTTTCACTTCCGACAATTGGCGCAATATCTGTTTCAATATTTGCTTTAATCATATGAATCGATGGTGCTTCTGAATGAATCTTTACGCCATACTTGCTTCCCTGTTTTATGATCTGAGGTTCTTCTAATATAATTTCCTCTTTGGTAGGACTGACTACTCCATAGCCTTTCATTTTTACATCTGTAAAAGCATCCTTGATCTGGCTGTACTCTTTTTTCATAACAGCAAGCTCTTTCATTGCCGCAATAAGTTCGTATTCTCCTTTGATATCCGTACCTGTCAGCTCACTTAAAACTTCATAATAATACTGCTGTGCAAAACTGATTCCAATTTTTACTTTTCCAGTATCCATTTCAATCTGATCCACTCGTATTTTATCTATGTAGACGCTGTCATTTTTCCAAAGATCTGTAGCAGCACTTCGGATATCGCTTAAACTCTCCATTACCTCTTTGACATTTTTTAAAAGTTCCTGTTTGATTCTGTGTTCCGAAGGAAGCATTTCCACCCATTTTGGAATATAAAATTCCACTTCTGTGATTGGAAATTCGTAAAGAATACTCTTCATCATTCTATGGATATCGTCTTCTTTTAACTGCTCACAATTTACTGGAAGAACACTAACCTTATATTTTTCTTCCATCTCTTCTTTTAGTGCTTTTACTTCTTCACTAAAAGGCTTCTTTGTATTTAATACAACAAGAAACGGTTTTCCAATGGATTTAAGTTCCTGAATCGTTTTTTCCTCAGCCGGAATATAATTTTCTCTTGAAATCTCCCCAATACTTCCATCTGTTGTCACAACAATTCCAATTGTGGAATGATCATGGATTACTTTTTCTGTACCGATTTCCGCTGCTTTTGTAAATGGGATTTCATAATCATACCAAGGTGTCTTTACCTGCCGCTCCGCTTCCTGTTCCAAATGTCCTGTTGCACCTTTGACCATGTATCCAACACAATCAATCAGACGGATCTTTACGTCTACATCTTCCGTCAGCATGACTTTTGCTGCATCTTTTGGAACAAATTTTGGTTCTGTTGTCATGATTGTTGTACCAGATGCAGACTGTGGAAGTTCATCTTTTGTACGTTCTTTTGCGTGGTCATCTGCCATGTACGGAAGCACCATCACATCCATAAATCTCTTGATAAAAGTCGATTTGCCTGTCCGCACAGGACCAACTACTCCAATATAGATTTCCCCGTTTGTTCTTGCTTTCATATCTTTGTATAACTGAAATGAATCCATAAAAATACCCCCTTGTTCTGTGATACAAATGTATGCACAAACCAAGGAGGTTATGACTTAATTTTCTTCTTCCGGCCAAGGAAGTGATGCATGCTCGCTCTTCATAGAACGAAGCATCAAATCTTCTACTGCGACTTTCGGATCTTTTCCTTCAAATAAAATTTTGTTAACTTGTTCTACGATTGGCATAGACACATCATACTTCTTAGCAAGTTTTGCTGCTGCCTTGGCAGAATAGACCCCTTCTACAACCATCTTTACTTCATCCATTGCTTCCTGCATAGACTTTCCCTGTCCTATAAGGTACCCTGCTTTTCGATTACGACTATGTACACTGGCACAAGTTACAATAAGATCTCCCATGCCTGTAAGTCCTGAAAATGATTCAACTTTTCCGCCCATCTTTACACCAAGTCTAGAGATTTCTGTAATTCCTCTCGTGATAAGCGCGGCTTTTGTATTGTCCCCGTAGCCAAGTCCATCTGCCATTCCTGCTGCCAGAGCAATTACATTTTTAAGAGAGCCTCCAAGCTCAATACCAAGAATATCCGGGCTTGTATATACACGAAACACCTCATTTGTAAACATCTCCTGAAGATACTCTGCTGTTTTTCTTGTCTTTGCTCCAACAACACATCCTGTTGGAAGTTTTCTTCCAACTTCCTCTGCATGACTTGGACCAGAAAGAACTGCCACATCAGCCTGTGGAATCTCTTCTTCTATCTGCATTGACAAAGTCATCAATGTAGATTCTTCAATCCCTTTTGCAACGTCAACGATAATCTGTCCTTCTTTCACATACGGACTCATTGTTTTTGCTGTTGCTCTTGTAAATGGAGATGGAACCGCCAAAACGAGAAAATCTTTCTCGAGAATTGCCTCTTCTATTACATTCGTAAAAACCATTTCCTTTGGGATTAAAACTCCAGGAAGCTTTGTCTTATGTTCTCTTTCTTCTGTGAGCATACGTACTTCTTCTTTGTCAATGGACCACACTGTCACATGGTGTCCGTTGTCATGAAGAAGGACAGCAAGTGCCGTCCCCCAGCTTCCTGCTCCTAATACTCCAACATTTGCCATATTCTAGATCTCCTTTTCAATAAATCACGTAAAAATTAATTCTTATAAGTTTTATTTTTTATCTGATTTAAATGGCATCTCCGTTCCAGACAACAATCTTTTAATATTTGTCTTATGTCGATACCATGCCAACACCATTAGGATAAATACAAGAACATACAGTTCATATAAATATGGTGCATCCATTTTAAAATATCCATTTTGTCCAAATAAAACCACTTCAAGAAAAAACATCGTAGATGCCAGAAGTGAGCCAACTGAAACATATCTTGTAAGGACCGAAGCAATTAAAAATGCTGCCAGTGGAATCGGAACCAGTGTCAATCCTGTAGAAACAACAAGGCCACCTAAAACCGCAATTCCTTTTCCTCCTTTGAAGTGCATATAAAATGGAAAATTATGACCTAATGTAGCTCCTACACCTGCATACATCGCAAGAAGAGGAAGCACTTCGCTGCCTTTATACATAAGCCTTACTATTATGATAGCCGCAACACATTTAATCACATCTCCTGCAAAAGTCATTGCTCCTGCTTTCCATCCAAGTACTCTTACTGCATTTGTAGATCCTGCATTTCCACTGCCTTCTTTCTTAATATCTACGTGGTTAATCTTTCCTACAATAACACCTGTCTGAAGGAGCCCACATACATATCCTATTAAAAGGCTGATCAATCTGTCCATATTATTGGTCCTTTTCCTTTCTTTCTCTTATAATGAATCTAAGAGAAGTGCCTCTGAATCCAAATGCTTCACGAATCTTGTTTTCCAGATATCTCGTATATGAGAAATGCATAAGTGCTTTATCATTCACGAAAATGATAAATGTTGGTGGCTTTACAGATACTTGCGTAATGTAGTAAAGCTTCAACCGTTTCCCTTTATCTGATGGTGGCTGTTGCATAGCAACGGCTTCCGTCATGATTTCATTCAACACTCCCGTAGAAATTCGAAGTGTCTGATTTTCAATAACCATATCTATCATATCATAAAGTTTTGGAAGTCTTTGTCCTGTCTTTGCAGATACATACATAATTTCTGCGTATGGAAGATAAGAAAGCACCTGACGAATCTTTCCTTCATATTCTCTTGTCGTCTTATCATTCTTCTCAATAGCATCCCATTTATTTACGACAATAATAATCCCTTTTCCTCTTTCATGTGCAATGCCTGCAATCTTTGCATCCTGTTCTGTAATTCCTTCGACTGCGTCAATAACCATAAGAACCACATCTGCACGTTCTACCGCAGTAACCGTACGTATAATGCTATAGCGTTCCAGCTCTTCTTTAATCTTATTTTTTCTTCTAAGACCTGCTGTATCAATAAAGACATATTCCTTCCCGTTGTGGATGATTTCTGTATCAATGGCATCTCTTGTAGTACCAGCAACATCGGATACAATTACACGATTTTCTCCTAACAGTTTATTGATAATAGAGGATTTTCCTACATTTGGCTTACCGACAATCGCAATTCTTGGTCTTTCATCTTCCTCTGCTTCTCCCGTACCTTCAGGAAAGTGCGCAATAACCTCATCCAGAAGGTCTCCAAGTCCTAATCTCGAAGCTGCCGAAATTGGCACAGGATCTCCGATACCCAGATTATAAAATTCATAAACGTCCGGCATAAATTTATCGAAGTTGTCCACTTTATTAACAGTAAGAACTACTGGTTTTCCTGATCTTCTGAGCATATCTGCCACTTTAGAATCTGCATCAACAAGTCCCTGGCGTACATCTGTAATGAAAATGATAACATCTGCTGTATCAATCGCAATCTGAGCCTGCTCACGCATCTGTGACAGAATAATATCCTTACTCTCTGGTTCAATACCTCCTGTATCAATCATTGTAAACTCTTTATCAAGCCAGTTCACATCTGCATATATTCTATCTCTTGTCACTCCCGGAGTGTCCTTTACAATAGAGATCATCTCCCCCGCAAGGACATTGAATAGAGTGGATTTACCTACATTTGGTCTTCCCACTATAGCTACCACTGGTTTACTCATATTTTTACTAACTACCTTTCTATAATTATCTTCTGATTTTTCTCATTCTTCTAAATTATTATAATCATATTTTACTATTTACGCAAGCGAACCTTGAATTTATAGTTAAAAAATGATATAACCATTATAGAATTGGGTGAAAATTCTAATTAATATACAAAAACATAGGAGATTATTATGCCGAATATCGAAAGATTAGAAAAAACGCTTCCTACTGCACCGCTTAAAATTGTTGCTATGAAGAGCTGTGCTGAACTTGGGAAAAAGGTAAATGACTACATTGTATCTTTTAGAAAAGATACAATAAGTGAAGTAGATGTTTCTAACCTGTATTCAAACTATAAGTCTAACAACTACTTAGTTGATTACACATGTCCAAGATTTGGTTCAGGTGAAGGAAAAGGTACACTTTCAGAGTCTATTCGTGGTACAGACTTATTTATTATGACTGACGTATGTAATTATAGTCTTACATATACTGTAAACGGATACGAAAACCACATGTCACCTGATGATCATTTTCAGGATCTTAAACGTATTATTTCAGCTGCTACAGGCAAAGCACGTCGTATTAATGTTATCATGCCATTCCTCTACGAAAGCCGTCAGCACAAGCGTTCAAAGAGAGAATCTTTGGACTGCGCAATGGCACTGGAAGAACTGACTGCAATGGGAGTTGCCAATATTCTTACATTTGATGCTCACGATCCAAGAGTGCAAAATGCAATTCCACTTAGTGGATTTGACAATTTCAACCCAACATATCAGTTTATAAAAGCTTTATTCCGTTCTGTTCCTGATCTTAATGTAGATAAAGATCACCTTATGATCATCAGCCCGGATGAAGGAGCTATGCATCGTGCAGTTTACTTTTCTAATATTCTTGGCGTTGATATGGGTATGTTCTATAAACGCCGTGATTATTCTAAAGTCGTAAATGGGAAGAACCCTATCGTTGCACATGAATTTCTCGGTGACGAAGTAAAAGGAAAAGATGTTATTATTGTTGATGATATGATTGCATCTGGTGAAAGTATGTTAGATGTTGCAAAACAGATCAAACAACGTGGTGCTCAACGCGTATTTGTCTGCACAACTTTTGGTCTTTTCACAGAAGGCTTTGAAAAATTCGACGAATATTATGAAAACGGATTCATTGACCGTGTGATCACTACAAATCTTACCTATCTTCCAGAAGAAGCATTTGAAAGACCATATTTTGTTACTGCTGATATGAGTAAATTCCTTGCACTTATCATTGATTCTCTTAATCATGATACAACAATCGGCAAAGTTCTGAACCCTACAGATAAAATTCATGCACTTCTAGAGAAAAAAAGAGCTGAAAAGCAATAAGACAAAGAAAACCGCCCAGTAAACTGAGCGGTTTTCTTTATTCTGTATAGAATAATGCATTTACGAATTCATCTGAATCAAATTTCTGAAGATCTTCAATCTTTTCTCCTACACCGATATATTTTACCGGTATTCCAAGTTCAGCCTGAATTGCTACTGCTATACCCCCTTTAGCCGTACCATCCATTTTTGTAAGGATTACACCAGTGATATCTGATACTTCATTAAACTCTTTTGCCTGTGCAAGTGCATTCTGACCAGTTGTAGCATCTAAAACTACGAGTGTCTCTTTGTGTGCCTCTGGATATTCTCGATCGATTACTCGATTGATCTTCTTTAATTCTTCCATAAGATTTTTCTTATTGTGAAGTCTTCCAGCTGTATCGCAAAGAAGAATATCTGCTTTTCTTGCTTTGGCTGCTGCTACAGCATCATATACTACAGCTGCCGGGTCAGCTCCTTCTTGACCACCAATCATATCACATTCTGCTCTTAGAGCCCATTCTTTCAACTGTTCTCCTGCTGCCGCACGGAATGTATCCGCTGCTGCAAGAATTACTTTTTTGTGTTCTGCATGGAATTTTCCTGCCAGCTTTCCTATGGTCGTAGTTTTCCCTACACCATTTACTCCAATTACAAATACAACAGATTTTTTATTTTCAAAATCATAAGCTGTAGTGCCTACATTCATTTGTTCCTTGATACTATCGATCAGAAGGTCTCTACATTCTACAGGCTCTTTTATGTGTTTTTCTTTTACCTTCTGTCTGAGATCTTCGATAATATTCATAGTAGTATTTACACCCAAATCTCCCATGATAAGGGTTTCTTCCAATTCTTCATAAAAATCTTCATCTATATTTGAAAACCCATGAAAAATACTATCCATACCAGATACTACATTATCTCTAGTTTTCGCAAGACCTGAAACAAGTCGCTTGAAAAAACCTTTTTTTTCTTCCATTTTTTTCATTAACTCCTTTCCTATTTATCCAGTTTGTCCTCTAAAAGATCGACTGATACAAGTGTAGATACACCTTTTTCCTGCATGGTAATACCATACAGTCTATCTGCCGCCGTCATAGTCCCTCTTCTATGCGTAATAACAATGAACTGTGTATTCTTTGTCAGTTTATGCAAATATCTGGCATAACGGGTAACATTACTGTCATCAAGCGCCGCTTCAATTTCATCAAGGAGACAAAACGGAGACGGCTTTAAATTTTGAATGGCAAACAATAAAGATATTGCTGTTAACGCCTTCTCCCCACCTGAAAGCTGCATCATATTCTGAAGTTTCTTCCCCGGTGGCTGAGCAACAATACGGATTCCTGCTTCTAGAATGTCCTCTCCATCCATTAGCTCTAAAGTTCCTTTTCCTCCACCAAATAACTGCTTAAATACATGATCAAATTCTTTTGATATCAGAGCAAACTGTTCTTTAAACTGCTTTCTCATAGCTTCATCAAGCTCATCGATAATCTTAACAAGTGCTTCTTCCGACTCAACAAGATCATCATGTTGGGCTTTCAAGAATTCATATCGTTCTGAAACATTTTTATAATCTTCAATAGCATTTACATTGACATTTCCAAGTCTTTTAATCTGCACTTTTAATTCCTGAATCTGACGCTTCATAAATGCAAGATCTGTAAGTTGGTCGTTCCGAAGTTCCATTGCATGACTGTATGTTATTTCATATTCTTCCCACATATAATTGATCTGTTTTTCAGCCATTTCTTCGTAAGACTCTTTCTTATTTGTAAGCCGGAAACTCTCTTTATCAAGCTCTGCCATATGTCTGGAAAGCTCTTCTCTCTTCTGCAAAAACACTTTGTGTTTCTTATTTAATTCTTCCCGTTTCCCTGTCTGAACTTTTATCTCTTCTTGTATTTCAGAAAACAATCCTGCTGATTCTTCTATTGTATTTTGAAATTTTTGAATTTCTTCTTTTTTCTCATCAATCTCAATGGCTGTGTTTCCTTTATTTTCATTGATTTGCGAAAGTTCAATATCAAATTTTTCAATTTCTTCCAGAATACGTTCTACATTTTCCCGGATAAATTCATCCTGCTGTTCTAATGATGCACATGACAGATGTACCTCTTCTGTTCGTTTCAGCTTCTCCACTTCTTTTT
>JAHHTM010000002.1 GCA_020024675.1 Muricomes sp. | reverse complement strand
ATCTGTGGCAAAAGCACATCAAATATCGTAGTCGGAAGACTGATCGCAGCTCCTGGTACACCAAGGATCGGAATCTCTCCTAAATAAGCCACAAGTGTCATATTTCCCGGCTGAGCTGGAACTCCGTGCGTGATAATATCCGCACCGAGGTGACGAATCGCTGTTGGTGTCAGATCATCTGGGTCTACAGACATTCCACCTGTGAAGATCAAGAAATCAGCACCATGAGCAAGGTGTGCTTTCGCTGCATCTACAATCATGTCAAGATCATCATCACAGATCGTAATGCCGACAATTTCAGCAGGATAGTGTTTCATCTTTGCACGGACAACCGGTTCAAATTTATCTTTGATACGTCCGGAATATACTTCCGAACCTGTAATGATCACACCAATCTTCTTATTTTGATAAGGACGAAGATCTAAGAGTTTCTCATCTCTACACAATCTTTCCGCCTCTATGATCTGTTCCTCTTTTGTTACAAGAGGTACGATGCGCATAGATGCAAGACGTGCACCTGCTTCTACCGGATAGTGGTCTGGAAGTGTTGTGATCGTAAGATCTCCGATAGAATTGATTTTTTCAAGAAGTGCTCTGTTTACACGGAACATTCCTCTTTCGTCAGCCATAAGAAGTACTTTTCCTTCTGAAGGCTCCGTATAATGCGCCCCTTCTACCTTAGCCATGGCTGCCATACGGCGTGCCGCATCTTCTTCATGGATCTCTCCGGCATTCTCTTCCCATACGTATATCGTACGTTTTCCAATATCTAAAAGTCTTGGAATATCTTCTTCTTTAATAATATGTCCTCGTTTAAATTCTGCACCTTTAAATCCATCACGCATAGCAGTAATATCATGGCACAATTCCATTCCCACTGCATCTTGGGCTGCTATTTTTTTCATAATAAGTTCCTTCTTTCTTTCGTTTCACTAATACCATATCTACAATTTTAATATGGATACGAACCATGGTCAAGGGACTTTTATTTAAAAACAATTCCGAGTGTATCTCTCGCCATTTTCATACGGCCTTCAAATTCTTTATAGAATTCCAGCTCGTCTTTCGCTTCATATTTGGTCTGATAAAAGGTTCGTAAAATATACGTGATCAGGATCTGCATTTCTCTTTCTTCCAACTGTGGCACTTCCTTTTCACATGCCATCAGAAAATTATGCCACAACAATATATACTCTTCATATTGTCTTAAATCCGGCATCTCCAGCCATTTTTTCACTTTCATCTTGCTTCTGTTTTTGCAGCTACATTCATGAATCTGCAGGAAATATTTAAAATCATCTTCTTCATAAAATCTTCCAAGCGGAAATAATCGACAAATTCCCGGACGATAAGAATGAATGGTACAACGTCCCTCCTCATTCAAATAAGAACACCCTGCCTTTTCACCAGTCATTTTCAAATTTGGAAGGATCAGACCATCGACTATATTTAACTCTATTTTCTGCTCGGCAAGTAGTGTTGAAAAATCTTTTCCTGTACCTTGAAAGATCCGGTAGATATCTGCCGGATCTAAAATAATGGAATTCCCCATCCCATGACAACAGTCTGAACATCCTTCACATCCGTGACAGTCCGTTTTTACCATGTCATTTGATGTATACAATTTTCCATCTGAAATTTGATTCATATCTATATTACGTTTCATAAATTACTTCCTATATTTCTGTTTTCCATAAGCCATGGATATTGCAGTATGCATAAACTGCCACTGGAATATCATCTGTTAATGTAAATTTAACCTCTGGTTCCTCTCCTGGTTTTAAAAACTTACGCTGACAGCCATGCTCTGTCTCAAGATACACCCATAAAATGCTGTGTTCTTCAAGCATCGGATGAGCAACAGATCCTACTTTGACACTCAACTCATTTCCTACGATCGTCACTGCCGGAAGATGCTTCTCCTGACTTGCCTCTACAGTATTCGCTGTAAGAACTTCCATTTTTTCTCCACAACAGACAACTGGAACTTTGGTATCTTTTACCATCTCTACTACATTTCCACAATGATGACAGACACAAAATTTTACACTCATAATTTCCTCCTTCTTCAAAAGTTCATAACACTTTTGCCTTTTTTTATATTATAATGTATATATTCTCTTTAATAAAGTAGAAAGGATAAATTATGGAAAAATTAATAGAAGTATGCTGTGGTAGTTATGAAGATGCATATCAAGCCTGGCTTGGTGGTGCAAAGCGCATTGAACTTAATCAGGCTCTGTTTTTAGGTGGACTTACTCCAAGTCTCGCATCTTTAGCTCTGACAAAGAAAAATACAGAGCTTAACGTAGTTTCTATGGTGCGTCCAAGGGGGGCTGGATTTTGTTACAGCGAAGCAGAATATGAAACGATGCTTTTAGATTGTAAACTTTTACTCGAAAATGGAACAGATGGAATTGCTTTTGGCTTTCTTAAGGAAGATTTTTCTATCGACGTTGAACGCACAGAAACATTTGTAAAACTGATTCACACTTACAATAAGGACGCTGTTTTTCATCGTGCTTTTGATTGTGTCCCTGATCCTTATCATGCAATCGAGACCTTGATTTCCCTTGGCGTTGACCGCCTTCTTACAAGTGGGCTTGAAAATAAGGCAATGGATGGAATCCCTCTTTTAAAAGATCTTCAGCAAAAATACGGAAATCAGATTCAGCTTCTCGCAGGAAGTGGCGTAAATGCAGACAATGCATTAGAACTCATGGCACAGACAGATATCTGCCAGATTCATAGTTCTTGTAAAGACTGGAAACTCGACTCTACTACACGCGGGAAAAATGTTTCTTATGGATACTGCGCTTCGAATGAGTATGCCTACGATGTTGTATCAAAAGAACTTGTGAAACAACTTATTTCTAAAATCAATTCTTAAAATATTTCTCTACACTAAAATAAGGGAAATGGCTTTTGACCATTTCCCTTATTTAATTGACGTTTCAAATTTTGGCCAGTTAATTTTATCAATTTTCCATTCACGATCTACTCTTATCATCGTAAGACTTATTGTACCCTGCAAATTTTTACTATCCGAAAACTGTATGATTACTTCAGCATGATCCTTACTTTTCAAAATATCTTTCACTGACCATTCCATACTCTTGATCTTAGAAATCATTTCTTCTGTCTGTTCTGAAAAAATTGAAGACAATGCAGCTACTATAGGATGCTCTGTAATTTCTTTGATTTTTTCAACCTGTGCCCATCCTTCTTTTGTCATATGCGATTCCAGTCCGTCTATTCCGGATTCTTTGACATCCATAAAGGTTTCTAACAGCGCATATTCCGGAGTGCCTGTTTTATACAACAAATATCCACCTATTCCCAGACAGATGATCATAAGTACAGAAACAACAATAATCATACATTTTTTCATGACATACACTTCCCTCTCACTAGATTGCTTTGCTTAATGAAAACAGTTAAATCTGCATCCTGTCGGAGATGCCGCATTTCCACCAAGTGCTGTCTCACGAAGTTCTACCGGCATTCTACATCCTACTTTGAACATTACCTGAAGCATCTCATCAAATGGAACTATATGTGTAATATCTGCCAGTGCCATCTGTGCACAAGCAAATGCATTGGAAATGCCTACTGCATTCCTGCTCTGACATGGAGATTCTACAAGTCCTCCAATCGGATCACATACCAAACCTAAGAGGTTTGAAATTGCAATGGACGCAGCCTGTAAAGACTGCTCTGGTGTCCCTCCTAAAAGTTCTACGATCGCAGATGCCCCCATAGCTGACGCTGCTCCGACCTCCGCCTGACAGCCCGCCTGAGCACCGGATACAGATGCGTTTCTCATAAACAAATATCCTACTGCTGATGCATTTAACAGTCCTTTCAGAATCTGTCTGTCTGTAAACTCATATGTTTCCTGCATTGCCAGCAAAATTCCCGGAATCACTCCACAAGAACCTGCCGTCGGTGCCGCTACAATAAGTCCCATGGAACTATTGACTTCCAGTACAGACAGCCCATATGCAATCGCCTTTGTTAATGTGTCTCCACAAAGGCGTTTATCCTCTTTTGTTGCCTCCATCAGTTTCTTTGCTTCTCCACCAATGAGTCCTCCCATTGATTTTTGGGGTTTTTCAATAGAGATCACGGATGATTTTTTCATGATATCCCAGGAAACTTTTAGACGTTCTATCACTTCTTCTTCTGTTAACTTACCTTCTGCAACTTCTCTTTCCAGCATAATGCAGGAAATTTTTTTCTGTTCTTTTTTACATAACTCAAGTAATTCTATTCCTGATTCAAAATCCATATTCCTTCCCGCCTTTCTACATTTGTACAAGCATAACACCATGAATCTGGTCATGCTTTTCAATATCTTTTATGATCTGGTCCGGAATCTGATCATCTGACTCTACGATTGTAAAGGCATTCTGCCCTTTTTTCTCACGGAAAATCCGAAGAAATGCAATATTAACCTTTGCATCTCTTAAACAACTTGTAATATGGGCCGCCACTCCACATTTATCGGTCTGACTAATGATAAGCGTGCTGTATTCTCCTGTAAAATCCACTTCAATGCCATTGATCTCCACGATCTTGATTCGGCCGCCACCGACAGAAACGCCTTTCGTAATCAGCTCTTCTCCTTTTGTTCCTTCAAAATGAATCTTTACTGTATTTGGATGTGCCGGGTTTGTCACATGGTCAACTTTAAATTCATATTCTATTCCTTCTTCTTTCGCAATCGCAAAGGAATCTCTGATGCGGATATCATCTGGTTCAAATCCAAGAACGCCTCCCAATAAAGCCTTATCTGTACCATGTCCCTTATATGTGGTTGAAAACGAACCATAAAGAGTCAATGTGACTTTTTTGATCTCACCTTTAAATAAATTTCGGGAGAGCTTTCCGATCGCAGCCGCTCCTGCTGTATGTGAACTGGATGGTCCGATCATATTCGGACCGATCACGTCAAATATGCTGATAAATTTCATGACTTTTGTACATAAATCCTTTCTGCAGATTCTTTTCTATCTTTGATTTTATCATACCACATATTAAAATGTATATCCTTGTTTTCTATAATTTATCTTATTCCATTTATAATACGACTCAAAAAAACCAAGACATTCAACTTAATAAAAATTTGCACAAAAAGAGATCGCACAAAGTACGACCTCTTTTTTGAGATATTCTAAAAATGAGATTTTAAGGAATCAGATTCGTTTCGCTTCTTTTGTTGCAACAATATCTACTCCTGTATCTGCGACATTTTCTAATACAACATCTCCGATATGAATAGGCGCTTTTACTACAACGTCTTTTAATGCCTCGACACATTCGAAAATTTTTCCTTTTGGAATATCTTCCTTTGTCTTGACTGAGATCATCGGTGTATTTCCTTGTTCTACTTTTACTGTAGACGTTACAATTCGTGTCGGTGACGTCACTTCTTTTTTTGCGTAAATTTCACCTCGTTTACATGTATTACCTGTTACACTAGTTACAACTCCATTTTCTAGTGTTACTGTCAGAGGACATCCCATCGGACAATTGATACAAATTAGTTCTTTTGTTTCCATAACTTATTCCTCCTCCAGTTTGATTGTAATTGTTTTCATACCAGGATGTTTTAAAAGATCTTCTTTTTTCAGGATCACCTGTTCCATCTCTCCTGGTGCAAGAATCTGACGTTTTCTATGCATCATGCGCTCATCATCATAATATACACTGATATAATGATTTTTATAAACGTTTCCTACACGAAAACGTACAGTCATAGTATCTTCCATGTGAGCCGGACGCACTGTAGATGGTACCGTATAACGTACTCCATTTTCCGGATTTAACATGATCGTCTGTCCGTCATCTTCTAGTCCCATATCTTGTACGTAACGAGCTGCATTTTTTCCTGCTGCTTTTGCTTCTTCTGATACAAAATCAACGAGATCATGTACATGAAGTACATTTCCACAGGCAAATACTCCATCTATATTTGTCTCAAGGCTTTCATTTACAACTGGCCCTGATGTAATCCGGTTCATTTGAACTCCCATCGAACTGGACAATTCGTTTTCCGGAATCAGACCTACTGAAAGCAGCAAAGTATCACAAGTATATTCTTCTTCTGTTCCCGGAATTGGCTTTCCTTTTCCATCTACTTCAGCGATCGTAACAGACTCTAATCTTTCTTTTCCTTTAATATCTACGACAGTATGACTTAGTTTTAACGGAATGTCATAATCATTTAAACATTGCACAATGTTTCGTTTGAGTCCACCGGAATATGGCATCAGTTCCGCAACTACTTTTACCTTCGCACCTTCTAATGTCATTCTCCTTGCCATGATAAGCCCGATATCACCAGATCCTAAGATCACAACTTCTCGTCCCGGCATAAATCCTTCCATGTTCACAAGTCTTTGTGCGGTTCCTGCAGAATAAATACCTGCCGGTCTATATCCAGGTATGTTTAGTGCTCCTCTTGAACGTTCTCTACATCCCATCGCAAGAATCACCGCCTTCGCCTGAATTTCAAAAAGTCCGTCTTCTTTATTCATAGCTGTAACAACTTTTTCTTTGCTAATATCCATGACCATTGTGTTCAATTTGTACTCAATGTTTCTTTCATAAACCTGCTGTGCAAACCGATCTGCATATTCCGGACCGGTCAATTCTTCTTTGAATGTGTGCAATCCAAATCCGTTATGAATACACTGATTTAAAATTCCACCAAGTTCCTTGTCACGTTCTAATATAAGAATACGTTCTATTCCATTATCTCTTGCTGACACAGCCGCGGCCAGTCCTGCAGGGCCTCCGCCAATTATAACGATATCATATTGTTTCATCTTAAGCGTCCTCCCCTTCTATAAAGCATCCTTGTTTGTACCAACCACAAGTTTTGAATTTCCACCAGATTTTGTGATCTCTGTCATAGGAATATTCAGTTCTCTTTGTAGGATTTCCATTGTCCTTGGTGAACAAAATCCGGACTGACATCTTCCCATCCCTGCTCTTGTTCTACGTTTTACGCCGTCCAGTGATTTTGCTCCAAGAGGTCTTCTGATGGAATCAACGATCTCTCCTTCTGTAACCATTTCCCACCGGCAGATAATATTTACATATGCAGGATTCTTTTTAATAAGTTCTTTGTATTCCTCTTTTGAAAGTGTAGCTGGATCTAAGATACCTTTTCTTGTTCCAACAAAATCCGGATTATTTTGAAGATCCATTTTTTCTTTGATCATCTTCGCAACCATCTTTCCGATTGCCGGACAACTTGTAAGTCCGGGAGATTCGATCCCTGCACAATCAATAAATCCTGGTGCATCTTCTAATTCTTTTATAATAAATTCATGATGATCTTCATGAGCACGAAGACCTGCAAATGAAGTGATCACCTGACGCATTGGAAGGTCCTTTACATTCATTCCTGCCTTTTCAATCAGTTCATCAATTCCTTCTTTTGTCGTTGCCGTTCCTTCTTTATTTTCGATATCAATTGCCGTAGGTCCTACAAGCATATTTCCATGAACGGTTGGAGTTACAAGAACACCTTTTCCGTATTTTCCTGGAAGTGCGAAAATCGTTCTAGACACGTGGTCACCTGCACTTTTATCAAGTAAACAGTAATCCCCTCGTCTTGGTGTAATGTGGATTTTTTCTTCACTTACCATGTTATGAAATTTATCTGCATACACGCCGGCTGCATTTACAATGTATTTTGTTTCATATACGCCATTGTTTGTTACAATTTCCCAACCATTTTCAAGTCTTCTTATATCTAAAACTTCTGTATCAAACTTGAACTCTACTCCATTTGTATATGCATTTTCTGCAAGTGCAATATTTAAATTAAACGGGCAGACAATTCCTGCTGTTGGTGCATAAAGAACAGCGGCAACATCATCTGTAAGATTTGGCTCCATTTCATGGATTCTTGCCTTATCTTTGATAACTTCCATATGTTCAACACCATTTTTTACTCCTCTTTCATAGAGTTCCTCAAGATCTTTAATCCTCTCCTCTTCTAAACAGACTACAAAGGATCCACATTGTTTGAATGGAAAATCCAGTTCTTTTGAAAGTTCTGGCATCATTTTATTTCCTTCCACATTCAGCTTCGCCATAAGAGAACCTGTCTGTGCATCATAGCCTGCATGAACAATTCCACTATTTGCTTTTGATGTTCCACAACAGACATCTTCATTTTTTTCTAAAACACAGGCATTCACTTTATATCTGGATAATTCTCTTGCCACTGCGCTGCCTGATACACCGGCCCCAATAATGATCACATCATACATTTTATTTCCCTTTCTTCTCATTTTCAGAATAATCTTAACCTATCATGCCCACGGAATTGCTCCGTAAACTAAAACTGCAAGCACTGCCCCGATTATAGGTCCGCATATAACAACCGGAGCATATTTAAAGTTTGAACTGCCTTTTCCTTTAATAGGAAGAATTGCATGTACAATCCGAGGTTCTATATCTCTTGCCGGATTAATTGCATAGCCTGTCAACCCCCCTAAAGACATCCCGATTGATACAATAATTCCAAATACCAAAAGTTTTTCCACGCCTGATGCAATTCCCGGAACTTGTTCAATTCCTTTAATTGCAAATCCAAGAACAAATGTACCGATAATCTCGCTTAACAAATTCCGTTTATAATTTGGAATGGAAGGGCTTGTAGAAAACACTCCCAGTTTTGTTGCCGCTGATTCTGTCGAATCAAATTGGTCTTTAAACATTGCATAAACAAGGACTGCCCCTACAAATGCCCCTGCCATTTGAGCCAGAATATATCCAGGTACCATCTTCCATGCAAAAGTTCCGTCAACTGCAAGTGCGATTGTAAGTGCCGGATTAAAATGTGCTCCGGATGCCACCCCAAAAATAAATGCTGGAAGCATAACTGCAAGTCCCCATGCAAAGGTAATCTGAATCGGTCCTGCTCCTTTCATTCCAGACTTATTTAAAGTCACATTCGCAACAACTCCATCACCTAAAAGAATTAATAACAGGGTTCCTAAGAATTCTGCAATATATGGTAACATAAGAACACCTCCCGTTGTATCTATCCTTTGCTAATCTTCTTTTGCCCATCCATAAGAACATTTCACTGCCCGATTCCATCCAGACACCATTTCCTGTCTTTTTTCTTCTGTAATTTTAGATTCAAATATCTGGTCAACTTCCCAGTTTTTAATAACATCTTCCTTTCCTGACCAATATCCAACTGCAAGTCCGGCAAGATAAGCCGCACCCATTGCTGTTGTTTCAACGCATTTTGGACGTTTCACTGGTGCGTTTATAATGTCTGCCTGAGTCTGTGCAAGATAGTTATTGGCGCTTGCTCCACCATCTACTTTTAACGAAGTAAGTTCGATTCCTGAATCTGCCCTCATAGCTTTCAGTACGTCGTTTGTCTGATAACATAATGAATCTAATGTTGCACGGATAATATGATATTTATTTACTCCTCGTGTAATTCCAACGATCGTTC
Organism: Muricomes sp.; assembly: GCA_020024675.1. Taxonomy (GTDB): domain Bacteria; phylum Bacillota; class Clostridia; order Lachnospirales; family Lachnospiraceae; genus JAHHTM01. The sequence continues at coordinate 18,624 of JAHHTM010000002.1, read as the reverse complement.
CTCTTGCGTACTGATCCCAGTGTGGTGCTCCAAGTCCTGTAAATGCAGGTACAACATAGCATCCATTTGTATCTTTGACTTTCTTTGCCATATATTCTGAATCCTGTGCTGAATCAATCAGACGCATTTCATCTCTTAACCACTGGATCGCTGCACCGGCTACAAAAATAGATCCTTCCAATGCATAATTTACTTTTCCGTCTAATCCCCATGCAATTGTTGTAACAAGACCATTTTTAGAAAATACTGGTTTTTCTCCTGTGTTCATCAGCATAAAACATCCTGTTCCATAGGTGTTTTTCGCTTCCCCTGGATTAAAACAAGTCTGACCAAACAATGCTGCCTGCTGGTCTCCTGCCGCCCCACCGATCGGGATTTCTCCACCGAAGAACTGAGGATCTGACATTCCATACACACAACTTGATGGCATTGGTTTTGGAAGCATGCATTTTGGAATATTCAGTTCTTCGAGAATTTCATCATCCCACTGAAGGGTATTAATATTAAAAAGCATTGTTCTAGAAGCATTGGAATAATCTGTAACATGTACCGCTCCTTTTGTCAGTTTCCAAATCAACCATGTCTCTACTGTTCCAAAAAGAAGCTCTCCTTTTTCGGCACGTTCCCGAACACCTTTTACATTATCAAGGATCCATTTTAATTTTGTTCCTGAAAAATAAGCATCGATCATAAGTCCTGTTTTTGCTCTATAAGAATCGATAAGTCCTTTTTCTTTTAAACTGTCACAGTACTCCGATGTTCTACGACACTGCCATACAATCGCATGGTATACTGGTTCACCCGTTTCTTTATCCCATACGATTGTTGTTTCTCTCTGGTTTGTAATACCGATCGCTGCGATATCCTCTGCCGTTGCTCCGACTTTTGACATTGCTTCTACCGCAACGCCAAGTTGTGTTGACCAGATTTCATTTGCATCATGCTCTACCCAGCCTGGTTTTGGAAAATACTGTGTAAATTCTTTTTGTGCTACAGAACACATCTCACCTTTTTCATTAAAAAGAATACATCTGTTACTTGTTGTTCCTGAATCCAGCGCCATAACATATTTAGCCATACTGTGAATCCTCCTTTGATCTTTAATGTTTCGTTTTTGGTATATGCTGTTACATCCTCGAGGTTTTAGGTTAGTGAGTGAGAATAAGAACTCACTACAATAAAAAAGGGCATAGTATCCAAACGACATCTCTGCCACAATACTACGCTCTCATCATCTCAGCACTTTTATTTTCTTGCGATTAGTCTAACACAATCTTCTGTCGTTTTCAAGTGTTTTATTATTTTTGTATATATTTTCACATAATTTTTTATTGTTTTTTATTTAATATGCATAATAAACTTTGTTAAAAATAAGGCAATTTAAAAAAGTGCCTAATTTTTAGACACTTTTATATTTTGTTGATAGTCATCCTGTCTTATTTTTATTATTCTTAACCTATCAACGGAGCAAAATCTAAGATTAATTGAACAGACTTGCTCTTATGGCAATATCCAGAATCTGAGTTGACACATCGGCATCTTTTCTCATGCCACCTGCAACCCAGTCACAAATCATGTCAATGGTTCCATGACTGAAAAATCTTGCCACAATCTCCTGGGCATCGCCAATAATACCAAGTCTTTCATAGTCCTCTTGAAAAGAGAGCATCAATGCTTTCTTGTAGTAATCTACAAGGATCTGATACAGGGAACATCGTCCTCTATCCGTAAGTGCATTGGTGTAAAACTTTTTCTCTAATTTCATATGTCTGCAAAGGAGAATAATGCTATCCGCCCAATAATCCTTTGCCATATATTTTTCAATAACAGGTTCGATTTCATTATGAAAGATCCATTCGATCACAGCATACTTATCCGCAAAGTGATAATAAAATGTATTTCTGTTGATCCCGCATATCCGCGAAATTTCTATAACGGAAACTTTTTCATATGGTTTTGTGCTGACCAGTTCTTTTGTACCTAATACAATCGCCTGTTTTGTAGAATCTGCTGCAGACATTACATAAACTCCTTTTTGCTTCGTTTATTTCATTATATCAAAGGGTTTCATAGATGTATAGTGTAATCATTATTTTAGGAGGGTTTAAAAATGACAAAAGATAACACATCAAAAAACGGACGCGCAGATATTTTGATCAAATGGATCATGTTTACAGCCGCAATCACAGGTATGGCTATTTTAAGTGCTTTTTACCCATTGGAGGGAAACGTTCCAATGATCGTTATTCCATCAATTCTGGTACTTCTTGTTGCCAAACCGGTTTTCTTTGAAAAACTGAAACTTACTACACTTCTGATCATGCGCATTCTTATTGTGTTTGCAGCACTTAAACTGTTTAATCCACAAGTATACGTGGATGTGATCATGCTAATGCTCATCATCAATATTCTAGAAGCTACATTCACAGATCTTTTACGTTACAAAAAATATTTTAATGCAATTTCCGGATTTGCTGTTGCAATCGGTGTAATCGCACTGCGTGGTGTATGGCAGTTTAATGCTCCATTTGGAGACTACTACCTCACAGAAGGTGTAATTCCGATGGTTACTATTTTTTACGTAATTGCGTATACTCTCTGGAACTGGATTTTTGTTACAAACGAATTCAGTGACTCTGTAGCTCTTATGCACGTAGGATTTTTATTTGCTCCAATCTTTGGTTCTATTTGTACACTTGGTCTTGGCGTATATGGTGGAATTGGAATGTGGCTTTTACTTCGTGCAAACTCTCTTGCCATTGGTGGCTGGATGCAGATCGGAGCAAAAGACTGGTTTGAACGTGAATTCAGAAGTAAACGATTCAGTGCATTTGTAAACTGGACAAAAAAGAGAAACGTACAGATTGTTGCCATGATCATCAATGTAGGTCTGATTCTTGCAGCAATCGGTATTAATTTTGCAAATGGTGGAATCCATTTTGAATTTGCACCATTCTTTCTTTAATAAAATTAAATTTTAGGAGGCTTTATATTATGGAAAATTATGATGTAATCGTAATTGGCGCAGGAAACGGCGGTCTTGCAGCTGCTGCCACCTTAGCCGAGAAAGGAAAGAAAGTGATTCTTTTCGAAAAACACAACATCCCTGGCGGCTGTGGAACAAGTTTTCGTCGTGGCCGTTTCGAATTTGAAGTTGCTCTGCACCAACTGAGCCACATGGGTACACCAGAGAAACCCGGTCCACTTAGAAAACAGTTCAAAAGATATGGTATTGAAGACGAGATTGACTGGATTCAGATTGAAGAACTGTATCGTGTAAATTTCCCTGATGGAACAGGTCTTAGCATTCCGGTAGGAAGAGAAAAGTGTACAGAATTTCTGTGTAAAGAATTCCCTGAACACAGTGAAAATATCAAACGTTATTTTAAGACCGTTTATGATTTCTGCCAGCAGGCAAATGAATTTTCAGCAAAAAGTGAAGAAAGCACAGGGGAACCTGGTTCATTCAAGAAATTTATCATGAAAAAAGGCTTCCCGAAAATGTACCCGACACTGGCAGAATATGGACTAAAAAGTTCACAAGAAGTTTTAGACGAATTTTTCCCTGGATGTCCGAAACTACAACTTGCTTTAAGTGTTTACTGGTGTTTCATGGGCATGCGTCCAGATCGTTTCCCATGGTCAATTCTCGCAAAATGTACATTTATCTATATGGAAGATAAACCTTACTACCTTCGTGGAACATCCATGATGATGAATCAGGCTATTATGGAAGCGGCAAAACGTATGGGTGGTGTCGTACAGCTTAACTGTGGTGTTGAAAAAATTATCGTCGAAAATAACAAAGCTGTCGGAATTATTGACGAAAAAGGAAGAGAATTCCGTTGTAAAAAAATCATTTCAAATATTTCTCCACTTGCTACTTATGGAAGTCTTATGGATCCTGATGATGTACCTGATTCTGCAAGAGAATATTTAAAACCATATACAGTAGGTATCTCCGCTCTTACTTGCTTTATAGGACTTGACTGTACTCCTGAAGAAATTGGATTTACAACCTCCTTTACCTTGAATTATGAAAGTTTTGATGCGAATAAAGATTTTATGGATGCATACAAACTGCTTCCGGAAAATGATCCACTTATTGCTACATGTTATACAGTAGACGACAGAGAAGTCTCTCCTGAAGGCACTTCTGTGATCACAGCCGGAACTTTGAAATATGCAGAAGAATGGGAAAAACTTTCCCCTGAAAAATATTATGAAATGAAATACGAAGCAGGAAGACGTATCGTTGCCCGCCTTGAAAAAATGTATCCCGGCTTTACTTCCCATATTGAAGAAATGGAAATCGCCACTCCACTTACACATATGCGCTACTTAGGACATCCAGGTGGTGCGATCTATGGATATGAACAGGACTTAAGACAATCTGTTTTCTTCTTCCCTACAGAAAGTAAAATTGACGGATTAGAATTTGCCAGTGGCTGGGTAAATGCCTGTGGTTTCGGACCAAATTATACATATGCAGATAAAGTAGCAACCCGCGTTGCGAAGGAGGTTTAAAATGGCAAAAACAATTAAAGAAACACTTCTTGGTACTTTGGTACATGGAGAAGAAATTTTACAAGAGATCGACATTCTTCGCACCATTTCCGAAGATAAAATTTCAAGTGAAGATCCTGCAACAGTCAGATTAAAAGGACTGCATCCAAAGGAATTGCATTTTGTAGTGAGTGCTGTTTATGATACTGGAAAGAATGCCAAGATTTTTCGTCTTTCTTCAAAAGATGGATATCTTCCACCTTTTGAAGCAGGACAGTATTTAAATATTTTTACAGAAATTGACGGCGTACGCACAAGCCGTCCTTACAGCATCAGTTCCTCTCCAAGACAGAGAGCGTACTATGAGATCACTGTTGCCCGCACTGTGAATGGTTTCGTGTCTGACTATATGCTGGATCACGTAAAAACCGGTGATGAATTTACAGCTTCAAGACCTGCCGGTGTATTCCACTATCAGCCGGTATTTCACAGCAAAAAAATGCTGATGCTTGGCGGTGGAAGTGGAATCACACCATTTATGAGTATGATTAGAGAAGTACTGGAAGCCGGGCTTGACCGCGACATGATTCTTCTTTATGGATGCAGAAATGCAGAAGCTGCTCTTTTTCACGATCAGCTGACTTCTCTTAGTGAAACATTTTCAAACTTTAAATATTACCTTGTTGTATCTGACGAAGATGCCATCTGGGATGGAGAACGTGGTTTTATTACAGCAGAACGGATCAAAAAACTCTGTCCGGATTATCTGGAACGAACAGCTTACATCTGTGGTCCTGAAATCATGAACCAATTCTGCGTTGACCAATTACATGAACTTGGATTTGCACAAAAAAACATTCGCCGAGAAATGTTTGGAGCTGCAAAAGACATTACAAAAGAAGTTGGCTGGCCTGCAGATCTTACTGGTTCTGAGGTATTTAAAATTACGATCAATAATGAACAAGTAATTGAAGGACGCGCAAATGAGCCGGTACTAACAGCTTTAGAGCGATCAGGTATCCGTGTAAATGTATGCTGCCGAAGTGGAGAATGTAGCCTTTGCCGTGTACAACTTGTATCTGGAAAAGTATTTTTATCAAAAGGAATGATGCTCCGTAAAGCCGACGAAAAATACGGGTATATTCATTCCTGCAAGTCCTACCCGATTTCAGATATATCTATTTTGTTATAATAAAGTAGTTTACTAAAGGAGAGATTATATGGGATTCTTTTTTACAGGTTATAACCTGGCGACCATTGTTGGTTTTATTATTTTAGTTGCCGCTCTCGTACTATTAAATGAGATTAGTCGTAAAAGCAAGGTTCTTTCTATCATTATGTACATTTTAATACCAGCTGTAATGTTTACGCTGATCGCTCTTGGCATTGTTGGAAGTCCTTCTTCCAAGACATGGTTTGGAACAGTCAAAGCCGTTTCCGCACTTCTTGGTGTATTAGGTTTTATGTTGATTCGTTATACAAAACTGGAACACACAAAATTTGCTGCTTATTTTCCTGTGGCAATCTTAGGGATCAATATCCTGGAAGCAGTTTACCGTGATGTGGAAGTTTTCATGAACTACAAAGAGCTTACCGTAGATGAAGCAGGTCTGACACTTCTTGGAGGATACTGGAATCTTTTCAATGCCGCAGCTGGTGTGCTTCTCCTTCTTACAATGACTGGATGGGTTGGGATTCGTGTTGCAAGAACGCCTTCGAAAGATATGGTATGGCCAGATCAGGTATGGTTCTGGATTGTAGCTTATGATGTATGGAATGCTGCTTACTGCTATAATTGTATTTCAACTCGCGCTATGTATTCAGGAATCGCACTTCTTGTATCTTGTACAGTTGCAGAAGCTTTCTTGAAACGTGGTGTATGGCTTCAACACAGAGCACAGACACTCGCGATCTTCGCATTGTTCTCTCTTGTAGTTGATTATGCTTCCCTTCCAGCTTTTTCCATTACTGCAACTTACAAGCCAGCAGCATGGGGAACCTTAAGTATTGCTGCATTTATTGTTAATCTTGCCGTATTTATCTATATGATCTTACAGATTAAGAAGACAAAGAAAAATCCATATACAAAAGAACTGTATACGGATCTTGCATCTTACAAGAAAAATCTTGCAGCAAACAATTTAAATTAATCAAAATGGTCTGACTTTGTACTCGAAAGTCAGACCATTTTGTATTTTATACATGAACTACTTTTTTGATCCGATTCGTCAAAATAAATGCAATCACTATTTTCACACAATCTGGAATTATAAATGGTATCACACACCATCCAAGTACTGTGCCGATTCCCACCGCCCCATTTGTTGCAGAATAAATTTTCATAAACCATATCGTACCAAATACATAACATACCAGAAGTCCAAGAATCATAGAGATCAGAAGTGTAATCCCATTTTTGGCAGATCGTTTTTCGATTCCCCACATGAGAAGTGCAGAAAATAAAAATCCAATAATATATCCTCCAGTAGGACCAGCAAGAGCGGCAATTCCACCTTTAAATCCTGAAAATACCGGAAGTCCTACCATTCCTACAAGTATGTAGATGAAAACAGATATTGTTCCTCTTTTCCCCCCTAAGATCCCGACTGCCAGAAATATCCCCATTGTCTGGAATGTAAATGGAACTGCTGCCGGAATAGAAATCCATGAGCAGATTGCGATGAGTATGGCAAACATACTGATATAGACCATATCTTTTGTTTTACTAGCTGTATTTGTTGTATTCATGATTACCGCTCTCTCCTTTCTTCCATAGCTTATCAAAACGGCTTTCTATTGTCAACCTATTTTTATTTATAGTTAACATTTGTATCGCAACTATTTTACGTGAACTGGTATGGCTAATTTTATATAAACTGGATATTTTTACAAGACCATAAGAATGGTATCATAGGACAAGAAAATTTTAGGAAATTGAGGATAATAAAATGAATCAACAAAAACGTACTATCATGAAACTTACTCAGACCGCTCTTTTGGCTGCCCTTTGCTTTGTATCCTTCACGTTTTTACAAATTAAAATTCCTGTTGGATCTGATGCAACTTCCCTACATATCGGAAATGCATTTTGTGTTCTGGCTGCTTTACTGTTAGGTGGACTCTACGGAGGACTTGCCGGTGCACTTGGAATGACAATTGCAGATATTTTGGATCCAGTTTATATTGTAGGTGCACCAAAGACCTTTGTTCTGAAACTCTGTATTGGTCTTATCGTCGGACTTGTAGCACATAAATATGCAAAAATCAATAAAAGTACTGACAAAAAATACATTTTCCGCTGGAGTCTTATTGCTACCATAGCAGGACTTGCATTCAATGTTGTAGCTGATCCGATCGTAGGCTTTTTCTATAAACAATATATTTTAGGTCAGCCACAAGAGCTTGCTGAAGCACTTGCAAAAATGAGTGCCGTCACAACTTTTGTGAACGCTGTTGTTTCTACGATCCTTGTAGTTTTCTTATACAATGTACTTCGTCCTGTTCTTCTTCGTATGGGACTTCTCATTGTGGATGAGGATTAAATCAAAAATCAGCCGGACAGAAATAATTATTTTCTGCCCGGCTGATTTTTCATTCTTTTACTTTTTACACGATTGGCTCAAAATCTACTGCCCCATGTTTACACAATGGGCAAATGAAATCATCTGGAAGTACATCCCCTTCATAAATATATCCACAGATTTTACATACGAAACCTTTTTTACCCTCTGTCTGAGGTTTTGGTTTTACATTTTTCTGATAGTAAGTATATGTCATTGTATCTTTGTCACTCATAACTCTTGCTTCTGTAACAGAGCAGATAAAGTAACCATGTGATCCAAGATCAATATATTGCTCAACTTTCAGTGACATAAATGCATTGATATATTTTGGAAGGAATAAAAGTCCATTGTCTGAACGAAGTTTCTTCCAGTCTGCAAATTTATCTACGTCACGACCACTTTGGAATCCAAAATTTTCAAACACACTAAATGGTGCATCTACAGAAAGACAGTTCACATTTAACACTCCTGTCTTCTTGATCACATCGTGAGAATAATTTGCCTTGTTAATTCCAACAGCTACACGTTTCGGATTATCTGTAAGCTGAGAAACTGTATTTACGATCAATCCATTATCTCTTGTTCCATCATTTGATGTAACTACATATAGACCATATCCAATCTTAAATAAAGCTTTCAGATCATTCTTGTCTGCGCTCTCATCTGACTGTGCCATATATTCCTGACAAAGTTCTTCTGCCATAAGCTCAAGCTGTTCCATATTTTCATCACTTAATGAAGACATGATCTTTGTTGTATTCTCAAGCCATGTAATATTTTTGCTCTTTTCCAGCATACCAGACATTACTTTTCCAGCCATAGATGCCCAGCTTCCATTCTCAATAAGACCAACTGTGCGGTTTTGGAAGTTTCTCTCTGTCAGATGCTCAATAAATTCTCTCATGAATGGAAAGATATCTGCATTATAAGTAGTAGTCGCCAGAACAATCTTTCCATAACGGAATGCATTCGCCACTGCTTCTGACATATCTGTTCTTGCAAGATCACAAACTACGACATTTGGGCATTTCTTTTCTTTTAATTTTGAAGCAAGAATCTCTACTGCTTTTTTCGTATTCCCATAAACAGAAGTATATGCAATCATGACACCTTCTGTCTCAACTCCATAAGAAGACCAAATATTATATTTTTCAATATAATGTGCCAGGTTTTCGTTAAGAACAGGTCCATGAAGTGGACAGATCACTTCAATATCAAGTCCTGCAGCCACCTTTAAAAGTTTCTGTGCCTGTGCACCATACTTTCCAACAATACCAATATAATAGCGACGCGCTTCATCATCCCAGCCATCGTCTACATCCGGTGTACCAAATTTACCAAATGCATCTGCTGAGAACAACACTTTATCTGTACTGTCATAAGTAACCATAACTTCCGGCCAATGTACCATTGGTGCGAAAACAAACGTAAGTTCATGCTTTCCTAAAGATAATATATCACCATTTGCTACAACAAGTTTCTTTCCATCCAAATCCATATCACGGAAGAAATTTTCCATCATTGTAAATGTCTTTGTATTTGCAACAATTGTTGTATCTGGATACTCTTTCATAAAATTATAAATATTTGCGGAGTGATCTGGTTCCATATGCTGAACAATAAGATAATCTGGTTTTGCTCCGTCTAAAGCTCTGCCTATATTGTAAAGCCACTCTTTTGTGAAGTTTACATCAACTGTATCCATAACCGCTGTTTTTTCATCTTTAATCACATATGAATTGTATGACATTCCATCCGGTACATCATACTGTCCTTCAAAAAGATCTATATGGTGATCATTCACACCCACATATAAAATATCCTTTGTTATTTTCATCTACAGGATCCCCTTTCTTGTCTTGTTTTGAACAATCCTCTACATAAAATATTATATCTACACTCAAAATAATTATCAATTATTTTTTGTAAAATTAAGGTCTTACATTTCCTATAGAACAAACATCAAATATTGACATTTTATTTCAGTTGTGATATTGTCTTAAGTGCATAAGACAATAGATGGTTTGAAAGGAGAGATAGCATTGAAATGGATATTAAATGACAATATTCCAATCTGGCCACAGTTAAAGGAACAAATCATGCGGGCGATTATCTCTGGTGAATACCCATCGGGCAGTTCTTTTCCCACTGTCCGACAACTTGCTGAAGAAGCCGGAGTAAATAGAAACACCATGCAAAGAGCCCTGTCAGAATTGGAAACAGATGGTCTACTCGCTACGAATCGCACTGCTGGTCGTACCGTTACATCGGATATGACTTTGATCTGCAAGACAAAAAAGCAGCTTGCACAATCAACGATTAATAATTATTTTAAAGAAATGGAAACTCTTGGTTTTACCAAAGACGAAGCTTTATCTATTATTATAAATAAGGAGAGTGAATAATCTATGAGCAACATTGTAAATTGTCAACAACTCACAAAAAAGTTTTCCACAAAAACAGCTCTTGATCATATGGACCTTCATTTGGGCCGCGGGAAAATTATTGGTCTTTTAGGACCAAATGGTTCTGGAAAAACAACGCTTATCAAACTACTTGCCGGTCTTTTAACACCAACAGAAGGTACAATTAATATTAACGGAAAACCAATCGGTGCTTATACAAAATCTATTGTAAGTTATCTTCCAGACCAGAACTATTTTGCAGACTGGATGACTGTAAAAAATATTTTTGATATGTTTGAAGATTTTTATAAAGACTTTAACAGAAACAAGGCCCTTCGTATGTGCCAATCTCTTGGAATTGATGAGAAAATGAAAATCAAGACTATGTCAAAAGGGACCAAGGAAAAAGTACAATTGATTCTTGTCATGAGCAGAGATGCACAACTTTACCTTTTAGATGAGCCAATTGCTGGTGTAGACCCTGCTGCCAGAGACTACATTCTCACAACAATCATCAATAATTACAATGAAAATGGTACTGTCCTTATTTCTACGCATCTGATTTCAGACATCGAACGTATTCTTGACGAAGTAATTTTTATCAAAGACGGAATAATCCTGCGCCATGAAACAATTGATGATATTAAAGAAAAAGAAGGTAAATCCATAGATGCTGTATTCCGCGAACAGTTCCGCATGCAGCCCTATCCTAATAATACCAGAGATGATTTTTCTACAAGCAGCACTTATCACTTAAATGAAACGGAGGAAGCTGAAAATGACAGGTAAATTAATGAAATACGAATTCAAATCTATCGCCAGGCTCATGGGAATCCTCTGGATTGCTCTTCCTGTCTGTGCTTTATTACTGGGTCTGACCGACAATAGGACCTACAACATTGATAACGCTTTTTTCGATGATATACTTTCTCTTGTCACGTTAATCTTGTATATTTCCGTTTTTGTCGCCATGATTGCCGTTACAACAGTAGTAATCGTCATGCGTTTTTATAAAGGTCTTATGAGACAAGAAGGTTATCTTATGCATACCCTCCCGGTAAAAACATGGCAACTTATTACTGCAAAGGGAATCGTTTCAACATGTGTTGTGCTGATCAGCGGTCTCATCTCCGTCTTATCCATCTTATTACTAAACTCTTTAGACGGATTACGATCACTGGTAGATGTATTCCAGTCCTTATTTGCTACATTCCACGAATATCCAGATTCCATACTCTCATTTATTGAACTTATCTTTTTTATACTTACCGGAATCATCAGTGGAATTTATCACATTTTTGTTTCTTTGGCAATTGGGCATCTTGCTAAGAAGCACCGCATCCTGTTCTCTTTGCTTTCCTACATCGGTATCAGTATCGTATGCTCTGTAATCAGCACAAAATTGTTCGCTCTATTGCAGCCATGGATGACAAAAACATCTGCCTATACGATTCAGATCCCTGTAGCAAACATATTCGCCAATGTTTTCGAAATGTTGCAGGCTGCTTGTTTGATCAGTATCCTATTTTCTATTATTGAAATTCTGATTTTCCATTTTGCTACCGAATACATCCTTCGCAAACACTTAAATCTTGAATAACTATTATTTTCTGATTTCCACTTGACATATAGTATAAGTCTGCGTTAAAATAAGATGGAATGTGATTATAAGAGCGCGTGTCTTTTAAAAGATTCCGCGCTTTTTTTACGTTTTAACCTAAAAAGCTGATATGTAAAGGAGCATTTTAAATGAAATATGATGTAATTATTGTAGGTGCCGGCCCTGGTGGTATTTTTTCTGCTTATGAACTTATGAAAAAAAATCCTGCTCTAAAAATTGCAGTTTTTGAATCAGGCTATGCTCTTAGTAAAAGAAAATGTCCAATCGATGGAGACAAGGTGCCAAGTTGTATCAAATGTAAGACTTGCGCTATCATGAGCGGTTTCGGTGGTGCAGGAGCATTCTCTGATGGTAAGTACAATATTACAAATGACTTTGGTGGAACATTGTACGAACACATCGGTAAAAAGAAAGCTTTAGAGCTTATGAAATATGTAGATGAGATTAACCTCTCTCATGGTGGAGAAGGTACAAAGATGTACTCTACAGCTGGAACAAAATTCAAGAAATTATGTATTCAGAACAAGCTGAACCTTCTGGACGCTTCTGTTCGTCATTTGGGTACAGACATCAATTATGTAGTTCTTGAAAATATTTATAATGAGTTAAAAGACCGTGTTGAATTTTTCTTTAACACTCCAGTAGATAAAATTGAAATTATTGACGGTGGATACCGTATTCTCTACAAAGATGCGTATGCTGACTGTAAAGACTGTATCGTATCTGTAGGTAGAAGTGGAAGTAAATGGATGGAATCTGTATGTAAAGATCTTAACATCCCAACAAAATCAAACCGTGTAGACTTAGGTGTACGTGTTGAACTTCCCGCTGTTGTATTTTCACATCTTACAGACGAATTATATGAAAGTAAGATTGTATATCGTACAGAGAAATTCGAAGATAATGTTCGTACATTCTGTATGAACCCACATGGTATCGTTGTTAACGAAAATACAAATGGTATCATTACAGTAAACGGACACAGCTACGAAGACACTGAGAAACAGACTGATAACACAAACTTTGCTCTTCTTGTTGCAAAACATTTCTCTGAGCCATTCAAAGATAGTAACGGATATGGTGAAAGTATCGCCCGTCTTTCTAATATGCTTGGTGGTGGAGTTATTGTTCAGCGTTTTGGTGACCTTGTACGTGGTCGTCGTAGTAACGCAAAACGTATTGAAGAAGGTCTTGTAACTCCTACATTAGCTGCTACACCTGGAGATTTAAGTCTTGTACTTCCAAAACGTATCTTGGACGGTATTATTGAGATGATTTATGCACTTGATAAAATTGCACCAGGTACCGCAAATGACGATACACTTCTTTATGGTATCGAAGTTAAATTCTACAATATGGAAGTGGATATTGACGAAAATCTTGAGACAAAATATAAAGGTCTTTACATCATCGGAGATGGTAGTGGTGTTACCCACTCTCTGTCACATGCATCTGCAAGTGGTGTATATGTAGCACATAAGATCACAGAAACCGTATAATCATAACTTTATAAAAATACCCGGATGAAATCATTTTTGATTGTTCATCCGGGTATTTTTTACATCTATATATTTTTACATTGTACGTGCAACTTCGAATGCTTCCTCAACAGCATTTAAAGCTCTTCTTGCTTTCTTCGCATCCCCAATAATATGAACCGGAATTTTATTTGCTTCACAATAATCCTTCACATCTTCCATATCACGAGAACGTGCCCCGATTGCAATTACAACGCTATCACAAGGGATCACTTTCGCTTCTCCATTTGTTTCAATTTGAACCCCTTCATCTGTAATTCCAACACACTTACTATTGCACTGAATATCTACATCAAGACGTTTGAGCTTTTCATTTACACAGATTTTACGTAAATTTCCTAAATCTTTTCCTGCTTCATCTAGCATTTCAACAACATGTACTTCATGCTGTCTGCTTGCCAGATAATCAGCCACTTCAAGTCCTACAAGACCTCCACCTATAACACAAACAGAACCTTTGACTTCTTTCGTTCCATTTAATACAGAGTGGGAATCTACTACACATTTTTTCTCTTCACCTGGAAGTGAAATTGTGATTGGCTTTGCACCTGCAGCAATGATTACTTCATCAAATGTCTCTTGTTTTAACATTGTTGCGTCCACTTTTGTCTGATAATGTACTGGTACGCCCATTGCTTCAATTTGTTTTCCAAATGCACGTGCTGCAGTTTCCATTTCCTGTTTTCCTGGAGCTTTTCCAGCTGTTAAAATCTGGCCCCCTAACTGGTTTCCTGCCTCAAAAATCTCTGGCATGTGGCCTCTTTGTTTTAAAATTTTAGCAGCTTCTAATCCTGCCATACCTCCTCCAATGATTGCAACACGTTTCGGAGTATCTGTAGGCTTTATTTCCCACTCTTCTTCGTGTCCTATCATTGGGTTGCGTAAACAAGTAATAAATGGACGATTTGCTAAATCACAGAATCCATCATAACATCCTTGATTACATCCAACACAATGTACGATATCTTCTGATCTTCCTTCTTTTGCTTTCAAACAAAATTCTGGATCTGCTAACTGTCCACGCCCTACAACTACAAAATCCGCTTTCTCTTCCGCGAGAATTTCTTCTGCCTGCTCTGGGGTATTGATTCTTCCAACAGCAATCGTTAACATACCTGTTTCTTTACGAATTCTTTCTGCATTTGCTACATTAAATCCTCTTGGCACATCCAAAGGTGGTACTTCATAAACAGTAGCTGATGTAATCACATTTCCTCTTGATACATCTAAAACATCCACACCTTCTTTTTGAGCAAGCTTGCAAAATGCAATAACTTCTTCTATCGTCAGACCATTTGGCAAGCAGTCGTCATGCGCATCAATACGCATGAAAAGTGGCATGTCCTCCGGAATATTTTCACGAATTGCACGAATACATTCCAACGGAAAACGAGAACGGTTTTCAAAACTTCCGCCGTATTCATCTGTCCTGTAATTTATTCCACCACTTAAAAAAGAATGTGGTAAGTAGTTATGTGCACAATGGAATTCTACACAGTCATAACCGGCAAGTGCGGCTCTTTTCGCAGCTTTTCCATATGCTTCAACCACTTCTTTGATTTCGTCTTTTGTAATGGCTGGTATTGTAAACTTCCCAAAATTCATATCATTGACTACAAACATTTTTGCTTTTGGATCCATGCCTACAGCAATACTTCCCTGCCATAATTGAACTCCTGCTTTTCCGCCAGCTTCATGAATTGCATCCGTCAGTTTTTTATGTCCTTCAATGTAAGAATCCTCACTGATAGAAACAAAATGTGCCGGAGCGCTTGGTGTATGTACCGCTGCCACTTCCACAATATTTAATCCACAGCCGCCTTTGGCACGTGCTTTATGATATGCGATCAAACGCGATGTAATCTCACCATGTTCTCCTGCCATTCTTGTTCCCATTGCTGGTAAAATAATACGATTTTCCATATGTAACCCACGAATATCGCATGGTTTAAATAAATGATCAAATTTCATAAGAACCTCCTATAACTATCTCGGTTTATTATAACGCTAGATGCAATGTTCTAATATGCATTTATCTGATAAATTCTCTCATTTTCAAAGATTTCTATATGCCTTTCGATATGCACTTGGAGTACAATTTCTCTTCTTTTGAAAGATTCTTTGAAAAGTAGACAGACTGCCAAATCCACAATCCATTGCAATTGTGGTAATTGATTTGTCTGTTGCTTCCAGTAATGTTTTCGCATATAAAAATCGGATATCTTCTAATAAGCTTGTAAAACTCAAGTCATAATCTTTTAATAATTGATCAATTGCATATTCTTTGATATTCAATGCCTGTGCACAATCATAAATTGTAATGTGTGATGTAAAATTAAATGATAAATATTGAAGGATCTTCAAAAATCGATCCTGTCCATGATAATAATGTTCTTGATCTAAAATCATTGTCTGCTGGTATTGGGTTGGACTCATTCCCGTATACTGCTCGAAAATACGATAAAACGTAGCCGAAGAACAACATCCTAATTGTTCTATAATATAGGAAATATCCAATTCTTCAAAATGTAACAACGCACATGCGTTTAAAACTTTCGCAAATTGTTTTAATTCCAGAAAAGTCATCCCACTTAATTGTTTTAATTTCTGATTTAAGTAATTCGGGTGGTAACCAAGTTTCATGGCCGCCTCATTGATTGTATATGCTCTTGCAGGCGACACAAGGATTTGTTGAATAATATACCATACATCTTTTTCATCCATCTTTTTTGTGTCTTTCAGAGCATAGCGGCAATACAATGTGTGTAATTCCAGCACCTGATAGACAATCATATTGCGTGCTCCAAATTCGCTTTCTTCCTGCTCCAGATAGATACTTTCGAACAACTCTTTTAAATGTGGATCACAACTTCCATCGATCATCGGTTTCGTTTCATAAACTAACTCAGCATGTGTTGCGGATTCATGCTTTTCCCACATCATATGCATAAACAGACCGATGAAAAATCGAATTCTGATTACTTTTAGGTTTTTTTCTATCCCATAAATTTGGTAAAGATGATGTGCATACAAACATAAAAAAGCATTTTTTTCTAATGAATACGCTTTCCCGTTCACATCGATCTTAGCTGTTCCATCCAACACATACCACAGTTCGACCTGAACATGCGCATGAAGGTCAATCGGCTTACTAATCTCTAGCATTTCGACCTGGATTTCTTTTTCTTTATAATTATTATAATAATCTATTCCCGTAAACCAGTCTTTTTGTTCCTTCATTCTTAATTTCCTACCTGTTATTTTGATTGATCTTAGTTAAATCAATGCACTCCCTTTTGTCTTCAACCATTTTTCTTGCTTTTTATACTCTGGAAATACTTTTTCTACTTCTGCCCAGAAGTCTTTTGAATGATTCATTTGTTTTCTATGACATAATTCATGCACTACCACATAATCCTGAACTTCTTCTGGAGCTTTCATCAAAAGACAATTAAAATTGAGATTTCCTTTTGAACTACAGCTGCCCCATCGTGTCTTTTGATTTCTTATAGTGATGCGCCCATACGTAACTCCGACTTTTTCAGCATAATACGCTACTTTCTGCGGAAGCACCTTCTTGGCTTTTTGTACAAGAATTTCTATCTCTTGTGGACTTGTTCGAATCTGATTTTCTGGATTCTCTTTTTGTCTCTCAAATTCTTCCAGATGTTTTTTAATCCACATTTCTTTTTTGCAAACCAGTTTGTCTATATCAGATTTCTTCATCCACAACGGAGCTCTCACAACCACTTGCCCCGTTTTCCTAACTTGGATGGACATTGTCTTACGGTTACTTTGTATAACCTCCACATTTACGAATTCTTTCATATCTATTTCCTATCCTGAATCAGCTATTGTTTCACCCCATCATAGATCCATGTTTTTCCATAATCATCTGATCGAAATACAATTCCTTCTTCTTCATATGCCTGCACTGTAACTAATACTTTATATACATTTCCTTCTTTTTCCGGCATATTAATAAACTGATAATCTTCAACTTCAAGTCCCAGACTTTCTGCAGATTTTGGAAGTTCTGTAACCTTTTCCATAGGGAATTCACATTTTAAAAAGCTTCTTCCTCCGTCCTGCGTCCTGTAAATAGCAGAATTGCTCCATGATGCCCCTGTAAGTCCAGCAAATCCATGGTTTTCATCGTAAAACAAAAGACCTTCTGCCACACCAAGCTCATTTGAAAATGGATTGCTATTCATAGTTTCCCAGTTATTTCCACCATCTTTTGTATTTTCTAATTCATAAAAACGACTTCCACAGGCAGCGTCTGTAACAATCATCCGCCAGCCAATGTTATCATTTAGGAAATAATACATTGACCCGTCTGAATCGTCTACACTCCATTCATCTTCTTGCTTTGATTCTTCTATTTGCTGCTTCTCTTGCACTTTTTTTAACTGATCTTGGGAAGTATACGTGGGCTCCATAATATAGCGAACCGGCGTAATTTCTTCATCTTTTTCCGGAATATGCAAAGACACTTCATATCCAGTGACTTCTCCACCTTGCTTTAAAAGCGAATATATTTTTGAGCTTTCTCCTTTTTCTACCTTGTCACCATCTGCATCCCCTATCAGGTACTTCAATCCCTCTGCAGTAGCAAAAGAACGTTTTCCATAATATAAAAGTTCATACGTCTCTTCGGTTTTCGGCCACTTCTTTACAGTCTCTTCTATATCTGCTCTTTTCATAATCTGACATAACGGCTCAAGTAGCATTTCTTTTTTGTAGGAATTCGTTGCCTGTCCTCCAGTATGTACGATTATTTTTTCATTTTTCAACACATCATAATCAATCAGATAAGTTTTTTCACCAAAAAAGCGTTTTTTCCCATATAAAAATGTTGAAAAGGATTTAATTTTTCCCTGTCTGTCAAAAGTCAACATAAAATCTGAAGACACATATAATTTATCTGGTAATCTTAATTTCTTATCCAGATCTTCTATGATTCCTTCGACTCCTTCGTCATATACATT
>JAHHTM010000199.1 GCA_020024675.1 Muricomes sp. | reverse complement strand
GGACATTTGCGTTCTGCGATTATCGGAGAAAGTGTAAAGCGTATTGCACGTTATAAAGGAAACAAGGTTATTGGAGATATTCACTTAGGAGACTGGGGATATCAAATGGGTCTTATTATTACAGAGTTAAAGAAACGTCAGCCAGAGCTTCCATATTTTGATGATAATTTTACAGGAGAATATCCAGAAGAAGCACCATTTACGATTGGAGAATTAGAAGAAATTTATCCAACAGCAAGTGCTTATGCAAAAGAACATGAAGATTATAGAGAAGAAGCACTTCAGGCTACATTTCTTCTTCAAAATGGTCGTCCTGGACATCGTGCGATCTGGAAACATATTATGAATATTTCTGTAGCTGATTTAAAGAAAAACTATAAAAATCTTAATGTAGATTTTGACCTCTGGAAAGGGGAAGCTGATGCACAGAGATATATTCCGGGCATGGTAGAAATGTTAAAAGAAAAAGGATTTGCACATTTAGATGAAGGTGCACTTGTAGTAGATGTACAGGAAGAGACAGATAAAAAAGAAGTTCCTCCATGTATGATTCTAAAATCAGACGGAGCTGCTTTGTATGATACAACAGATCTTGCTACACTTGTAGAAAGAGAAGAACTTTATAATCCGGATGAAGTAATCTATGTTGTAGACAAGCGTCAGGAACTGCATTTTGTGCAGGTATTCCGTTGTGCGAAAAAGACAGGTATCGTGAAAGAAGACACAGCACTTAAGTTTTTAGGCTTTGGTACGATGAATGGAAAAGATGGTAAGCCATTTAAAACCCGTGAAGGTGGAGTTATGCGTCTTGAAAATCTAATCCATGAGATCAATGAAGAGATGTATAAGAAAATCATGGACAACCGTACAGTAGCAGAAGAGGAAGCAAGACGTACTGCTCAGATGGTTGGTCTTGCGGCTATTAAATATGGAGATCTTTCCAACCAGGCTTCAAAAGATTATATTTTTGATGTAGACAGATTTACATCATTTGAAGGAAATACAGGTCCATATATTTTATATACGATCGTTCGTATCAAATCTATTCTTAATAAATATGTAGAAAATGGAGGAAATCAGGATACATTAAGTATCAAGGATGCTTCCAGTGATTTTGAAAAAGCATTGATGCTTGAAACAGCAAAATTTAATGATGTGATTAATTCTGTGTATACAGAGACAGCACCACATAAACTGTGTGCTTATATTTATGATCTTGCAAATGCGTTCAATAAATTCTATCATGAGACAAAAATTCTTGCAGAAGAAGATGAAGAACGTAAGGCAGGATATATTGCACTTTTAAAACTTACAAAAGAAGTGCTTGAAACATGTATTGATCTGCTCGGATTTGAAGCGCCGGAAAGGATGTAATAAAAGCTATGACGGAAAAGTTGTTTTATCAGGATAGTCATATGACGGATTTTACAGCATTTGTTCAGTCATGCCAAAAGGAAAAAGATTATTATAAGGTGGTCCTTACAAGGACCGCCTTTTTTCCAGAAGGAGGCGGACAGTATGCAGATACCGGAACATTGGATAATGTACGGGTATTTGATGTGCAGGAAGAAGAAGGAAAAATCTATCATAAGACAAAACAACCGCTTGTGGAAGGAACAGAGGTACATGGTCAGATAGACTGGGAAATGCGCTTTATGAAAATGCAGCAGCATACGGGAGAACATATTGTTTCGGGGCTGATCCATAAAAAATTTGGCTATAACAATGTGGGATTTCACTTGGGAAGTGAAGATTGTACTATGGACTTTAATGGTGATATTTCCAAAGAAGAATTACGCCAGATTGAATGGAAAGCAAATGAAGCGGTAGCAAAAAATATAACGGTTGAGATTGCATATCCTTCAAAGGATGAATTGAGGAAAATTTCATATCGCAGTAAAATAGAAATAGAAGGTCAGGTTAGAATTGTTACCATTCCAGGGTATGATGTTTGTGCCTGCTGTGCTCCACATGTACACAAAACAGGTGAAATTGGTATGATCCGTTTAACAAATGTGCAGCGTTACAAAGGAGGAGTTCGGGTGACAATGCTTTGCGGATTTCGAGCTTTATCTGATTATAGAGAAAAAGAAGCTCAAGTCAGAAATATCTCGTCTTTATTGTGTGCAAAAGAGAGTGAAGTTTCGAATGCAGTAGAACGATTAAAAGAAGAACAGGCGTTGTTAAAACAAAAATTGTCAGATACGCAAAAACAACTTCTTTCATTTCGAGCAAAAGAAGCTGCAAAAGCAGATGACGCTGTTATCATTCTTTATGAAACGGATTTGGAAGGGGAAGATTTAAGAATACTTATGAATCTGATTCTTGCAGAAGGAAAAGATATATGTGCTGTTTTCCAACAGACAGATTTCAATACATACAGATATGTGATTGGCAGTAAATCTTTGGACATTCGTTTTGTAGCATCTGGGTTTAAAGAAAAATTTAATGGAAGAGGTGGCGGAAAGCCAGAAATGATCCAGGGATCTATAACAGGATCTAAAGAAGAGATTACAATGTGGTTGCGTGAAAAGATCAAGGAGGTAGAACATGAATAATAAATTTATAAAAAATCCATTTTGGTATTTGTTTGGTCCCATGCTTTCGTACTGGATTATTGGATTTGTTGTAAAATTTATTGCTGAATTTGCAGTCCTTATGCCACATATGACGGAGTTATTGGATGAGAGTCTTGCATCTGGAGTTACTACTCAAGAACAGTTGATGCAGATGATCATGAGTAAATCAGGAAAGTTGTTTGAACTTTTGTTTCAACATCAAGTAGAAATACTTGCACTTGGAGCACTTTTTACAATTCCTGTTACTGTGTATCTTTTTCGCTCAGACAGAAAAAAAGAACTTCTTTTCAATATACCACAGAATAAAAAAGCAGAGCCTGTAAAATATATTCAACTTATTATATTTGGTATTGCTGTATGTATAGGATTAAATGCATTGGCATTTATGAGCAGTATTGCTCTTTATAGTCCAAGTTATCAAGAAACATCACAGATTTTATATGCTCCTGCATTTGTAGTTCAGCTTATTTGTCTTGGAATTATTGTTCCGTTAGCGGAAGAACTTATATTCCGTGGAGTGCTGTTTAGGAGAATCAGAGTAATAGGAAGCTTTAAACGGGCAGCTATTTTTTCAACACTACTCTTTAGTCTGTCACATGGAAATATTGTGCAGCTTGTATATACTTTGATTTTGGGAATGTTTCTTGCTTATGTATATGAGAAATATGGATCTTTCAAAGCACCGCTTATCCTTCATATTATTGTAAACATTACATCATTGATACTTACAGAAACAGGAGGATTTGATTGGCTTGCTGCAAGGGCATCAAGGCTTGCAATAGTGACGATTATCTGTGCGTTTATTGGTTCAGCAATGTATGTTCTCATACAAAGAATAGATGAAAGACCAGAAATTACAATTTTACAAGAAGAGAATAATTCAATCTCGGAATAAGAGTGCTTAAAAGGTTTTTAGAAAATTTCTAAAAACCTTTTTCTTTCAAAAAATGCAGTATTTTGTGA
>JAHHTM010000198.1 GCA_020024675.1 Muricomes sp. | reverse complement strand
TTCCCTGTACAATGTCCCGTATAAAGAAAATTAACCCCTGATTTTATAATATCTTCTAAAGTTGATCTATTTTCTCTTCTGTAAAACGGCAGATTTCTTTTCCGTCTTTTTTCCCTTTCATATGTAATCCACCAAAAAAAGCGTATGTTTTTTTATCAGGAAAATACTGTTTTACCTCTCTTATGATGACCCCAAATCCAGAATGAGAACAACTGTTAAATATAATAATTCCTTTTTCTGTGTCAAAAACAAGACTTAACTCATGCATAAAATCATCTGGTTCAAATTTTTCATTTTTCTTTTTATACAGTCCCGCTTCTTCTGCGACTTTTTCCAGACCCTTTGTCTTATGTGGAATCAGCCAAACAGTATCATCTAGTTTTTGAGGTCCATCAATAACTATAAAACGTTCTTTGTATCCTTGTGAAAGCTCTTTGGGGATCCCGATATAGTGCATACCGCCAGATTGAGAAAAATATTCTTCATCAAATCCCTGACACGCATAAACAGGCACCGATTTGTTTTTTTCAAGATATGATGTAAATCCACCACTATGATCATAATGGCCATGAGATAAAACGCAGGCGTCTGCCCTCTCTAAAGGTATTTGAAGTATATATGCATTCTGCATAAAAAGATCTGTGCTACCTGCATCTAAAAGGTAGTTTTTTCCCTTGTAGGAAATCCAAAAGCTCAGACCATGTTCGCACTGAAGCTCTGTATCTGTTGTATTTTCAACTAACACAGTTATTTCCATAATATTCCCTCTTATCTGTCAGCTAATTTAAAAAGTGCTCTATATCAGCTAAACCACTGATATAGAGCCCCAATTCCTAATCCTCGTTCATTTTTGCAAGTTTCGCTGTCTGGTCTGCTGCGATCAGGCTGTCGATGATCTCATCAAGGTCACCGTTCATTACAGTATCTAATTTATGAAGTGTAAGTTTGATTCTATGATCTGTCACTCGTCCCTGTGGGAAATTGTATGTTCTGATTTTTTCAGATCTGTCTCCTGTACCAATCTGACTTCTTCTTGCTTCTGCCTCTGAAGCCTGTTTTTTCTCCATTTCCAGATCATATAATTTAGAACGAAGTAAGCGGAATGCTTTATCTTTATTCTGATGCTGTGATTTTTCTGTCTGACTATAGATTACAATTCCTGTAGGATAATGTGTTAATCGAACTGCTGAATCTGTTGTATTGACACACTGTCCACCATTTCCTGATGCACGCATAACATCAATACGCACATCTTTGTCATCGATCACAACATCAACGTCTTCTGCTTCTGGCATAATCGCAACTGTAATGGTAGATGTATGGATTCTTCCACCACTTTCTGTCTCTGGAACACGCTGTACACGATGTACTCCACTTTCGTATTTTAATCTTGAATAGGCCCCCTGTCCTGTGATCATAAAGACACACTCTTTAAATCCACCGATTCCATTTTCATTTAATGAGATCATCTCAATCTTCCAATGACGATCTTCTGCATAATGCACATACATACGATAGACTTCCATAGCAAAAAGAGCTGCTTCATCACCACCTGCTCCTGCTCGAATCTCTACGATAACGTTTTTATCATCATTTGGGTCCTTTGGAAGAAGAAGGATTTTTAATTCCTGTTCCAGCTCTTCTACGCGTGCCTTTGACTCGTTCAATTCTTCTTTTGCAAGTTCACGCATCTCTTCATCAGATTCTTCATCTAACAGCATGAGACTATCTTCAATATTCTGCTTGCACTTTTTATATTCTTTAAATGTATCTACAAGTGGTGCAAGATCACTTTGTTCTTTCATAAGACTTCTAAAACGCGCAGCGTCATTTGCCACATCTGGCTCCTGAAGCTCGCCCATAACTTCTTCATAACGGATTATAAGATCTTCTAATCTGTCAAACATTGTTTATCTATCCTTTCAGTTTCGTTCAATCTTTGGCACTTACTTTCCTATCATACACGCCAATTACAACACGGTCAAGACCTGCAAGGTCCTTTTTTACTTTGACTTCACTATATCCGGCCTCTTCAAATAAAGCCTTTACATCTTGCCCCTGGTCATGACCAATTTCAAACAACAAGTTACCGCCCTCTTCCAGGTATTCTCCTGCCTCTTTAATTATCTTTCTGTAAAAATACAATCCATCTTCTTTCCCATCTAATGCAATCCATGGATCATGGAGTTTCACTTCTTCTTGAAGAGTATGGATTACTTCTGTGCGGATGTATGGTGGATTGGATACAATCATATTCCACTTTCCGGAAACATTTTGAAACAAATCACTTTGAACAAAAGTTGCTTCGATTCCCAAATTTTCCGCATTCTTTTTTGCAATATCAAGGGCTTTATCTGATATATCAATTCCCATTCCATCCAGTTGAATTTTCTTTTCTTCTCTTGCATAGCGCAAAATACTAAGTAATATACATCCTGAGCCAGTACAAACATCCAAAATTTTCAGTGGATTATTAATAAGAGAAAGCGCTTCTTCTACCAATATTTCTGTATCCTGTCTCGGAATCAGTACATCTGGAGTCACCTTAAAATCAAGTCCCATAAACTGCTGTTCCCCGGTAAGATGTTGCAGCGGTATGTGCATACTTCTTTGCTCTATGTAAAAATCATATTTTTTTTGTTCTTCTTGTGAAACACTTCTGGAAGGAAGCGCAAAATACATAGCTCTACTTACATTTGTTACATACTCAAGAAGATACCACGCATCTAGATCAGCTTCTTCGATACCTGCCTGTTTTAGGATTTTTGTTCCATTTTTTAGTGCTTCTTCTATGGTCATAATGCACTTTCTCCTACTTTATCATCTCCAAAATTTTCTTTTTGGTATGCTTTCCAATCAAACACTGCCTCTACAGCTGAAATAGCAACTTCAATCATGCTGTCATCCGGTTCTTTGGTCGTAAGTTTTTGTACCAGCAATCCTGGTTTACTCAAAAGATTTATAAAAACATTGTCACTGTTTCCTGCAAGCCTGATAATTTCATAAGAAACCCCTGCAATCAATGGAAACATTGCAATACGCAATACCACTCGCATAACGTGAGACTGTGTTGTAATAAAAAAGCAAAAAATAATACTTACAATCATTACAAAGAATAAAAAGCTCGTACCACATCTTTTATGTTGTCTTGAACTTTTGCGCACATTTTCTACTGTAAGATCCAGGCCATTCTCAATACAATTAATGCACTTATGCTCCGCACCATGATACATAAATGTTCTTTGTATATCTTCCATTCTGGAAATTATAAGAATATAAAGCAAAAAGATTCCCAGCCTTATAACTCCTTCCAAAACAGTAAGCAATGCTCTTGAAGATATCACTTTTTTAAGAAGACCACTCAGAAAGTATGGAAGCACCATGAAAATTGCAATTGCAAGCACAACTGAAACACAAACCACCATGGTCATCATTCGCTTTTCTTTCTTTTCTTCTTTTTTTAATTCCTCTTCTGTAAGTATCACCTTTTCCTGATTATCTTCCTCATCTTCAAAAAAGCTTGCAGAAAATGTAAGTGTCTTCATCCCTAAAATCATAGAATC
>JAHHTM010000197.1 GCA_020024675.1 Muricomes sp. | reverse complement strand
TGCCATTCCTATAGGACCTCTCACTCCCAAAAGATAACAAATTAAAGCCGGGAAAATTCCAAAACAAACCACATCACATAACGAGTCAATCTGAATTCCAAACGCTTTTTCATCCTCTGTCCTGTCTTTTTTTGATCTTGCAATTTTTCCATCAAACATATCACACAATCCGGACAACGCAAGGCAGACAATAGCTGCCTTAAAATTTCCATGAATAGCCTGTGTCATACCAAACACTGTGATCACAAGGCTTATGTACGTCAGTACAACTGTATAGTTATAAAAACCTATCATTTTTTATTCTCTCCTGCATAAAGATTTTTCTGACCAATCGTAAGCTGTGCAAATAAGGTCATAATTGCACTTAGTAAAAGCTGAACATAATATGAAATTCCTCTACTGAGTATCATTCCTGGAAGTAACATTCCCGCAACAAATATTTTTCTAAATATTATTAGAAATAAATTCTCACTCACACACATTCCACCCGGAAGCGGAAGCATATCTACTGAAACAGAAACAATCGATTGAAGCATGATAACATCGTAAATATGTGCCCCTTTAAGACCAAGTGCTTTATATACAAACCATGTTACAGAAAACAACGCAAATCTTTGAATAAAAGAAATCAACAAAACATAAAAAATAACTTTTCTGTGTGTCTTCAAATAATCTGCTGTCTCACTATATTGCTTCATAAAATTTGTTATTTTCTCAATGCGGGCAGGGTTTCGTTTCAAAAGATGTATTTTTTCCATAAAACTCATCACTCCAAGTACAATAGTTCTTGCAAGCAATGGATGAAACACAAGAATTCCAAGACCTAAACAAAAAACAATATTTAGAATGACTCCTAAATAAAACACCGGAAGAATTCCCTTAAGATATTTCTGTACAAATCCTCTCTGAAAAACAGACACAAAAATTCCCACAATCACCAATACTGATTTGTATGTGATCGTAATCACCATGAGTACAATTGTTGCAATTGGTATCGGAATCTTATTTTTATTCATAAAATACACCTGCATCGGCTGACCACCACTGGCAGACGGTGTAACTGCACTAAAAAAAAATCCTACACTAGAATACAAAAAACATGTCCGTCTATTTGTCTTAATCTGCAGTGTCCTAAGTAGATAATGAATGATCACAGATTCTCCCGCAATAAATAATACCACTGCTATAATCCCCAGAATTAGATACCATGGATTCACTGTCAAAATCGACTGAAGAACCTCCTGAAGATCTTCTCCTTCAAACACGCTGTAGATAGTCAGTCCAAACACAAGTAGTAGAAATATAACTTCAAAATTTTTCTTTTTCAAACACTACTACCCCTCTTACTAAGTCTACGCACTATTATAACAGAAATTAAAAAAGATGCCTATTTTTATAGACATCTTAAAAAAAATATTACGTTTTATACAATTTTCTCTTTTGATTTTCTAGGTTTTTTGTTTTGTTTTTATAAAACATTCACTTCTATTTTTCGATTGATCACACCAATATCTTCTAAAGCATTCATCATACGATATACAGTTGCAATCCCAATTGTAGAGTCCTTCCCATTTGCTTTATAGTAAACATCCTTGCAGCTCTGGCACTGATTATCAAGAAGTATATCAAGAAGTAGTAATCTTTGTTTCGTGATTCTACAACCATTCTCTTTTAGTTTATTAATGATCATTTCTTTCGTGTCCACAGCAACCTCCACAACTCTTACAGTCACCACATTGAAGTGATTGTCCTTTCTTCTTGTCTTTAACAAGTTTTCGAATGATAAGAACAACAATCACCAGCAGGATTCCACCAACTACAAATGTTCCCATAACATCACTCCTTTTCCTTATTTAACAAGGATCTTTGCTGCCATATCTTTACCAATAGCTACTCTTGAATCTTTTATATTAACTATCAT
Organism: Muricomes sp.; assembly: GCA_020024675.1. Classification (GTDB taxonomy): domain Bacteria; phylum Bacillota; class Clostridia; order Lachnospirales; family Lachnospiraceae; genus JAHHTM01. The sequence goes on along the minus strand of JAHHTM010000197.1, from coordinate 1,667 downwards.
ATTTCCATTTACTACAGATATGACAGTAACTACTGCACCAACTACAAATCCTAAATTTTCTAAAAATCTTTTAGTTTCATCTGATCCTATAACTTTACAAATCTCGCATAATTCTTTTTCTTTTATTAATGAAAGTGGCATTTTATATTCTCTTCTTTCGCAATGATATTGAAAATGATTTTCATTCTTCTTAAGTTAGTATAAGCTAACTTTTTGTAATTGTCAATACCATTTTCCTTGATTTTACAGTTCAGCCATGTTATAATAGTAAAAATTACTGTTATTGAAAAAGAGAGGTGCTGAAATGAAAACTACTGAATCCGTCGAAAATTATTTAGAAACCATTCTAATCTTAAGCCATACAAAACCTTCTGTAAGATCTATTGATATTGTAGAAGAACTTGGTTTCAAAAAATCAAGCGTCAGCGTGGCTATGAAACATCTTCGCGAGTCAGAGTATATTACAGTATCAAAAGAAGGATTTATCACACTTACAGCTGCTGGTAAAAAAATTGCTGAGATGATTTTTGAGAAACATAGAATTATTTCAAGATTCTTAATCCTTCTTGGTGTAGACGAAAAAATTGCTACTGAAGATGCCTGTCGTATTGAACACGTAATAAGTGAAGAAAGTTTTAATGCATTAAAAAAGCATATCTTAAGCCAAACACCATCCAAATAATTGGATGGTGTTTTTATATTTATCTAGATAAGATCTGTTTTCTATATTTTTTTAACTCTGTTTGTGCAGTTTCAAATTCTGGCATCCTCCATTCCCAGTTTGGATGTCCAACCGTTCCAGGAGTATTCATATGTCCTTCTTTTCCAAGTCCTAAAATATCCCACATAGGAATAATTGCATACTCTGCATTCGAATTAAGTATATAGTCTATAATCCTGTCTTTTATGCTGCCTTGTGAACATCCTTCTTTTTTAAGAAAACGGCGAAATTTTCTCTTCGATGCAATTGTAAGCTTTTGATACCATTCCAACACAGTATCATTATCATGTGTTCCTGTATAAATGATCATGTTTTCCACATCTTGAAATGTATCTTTTGCACATTTTCCACTTGTATTGATACAAAACATCAAAACTTTCATTCCTTTGAGATGATAATGATTTTTTAATTCCAAAACCTCCGGTCTTAAATCTCCTAAATCTTCAGCTACAAGATTTAGGTTTTTAATCTTCGTTTTCATCGTATCAATAACATCATACCCTGGTGCTTCCACCCATTCTCCTTCAATTGCTGTAGGACAAGAGGCAGGAATCTTCCAAAATGTATCAAATGCGCGAAAATGATCAATCCTTACTATGTCAAATAGCGAACTACTATATCCGATACGTTCTACCCAGAATTTATAATCTGTGTCTTTTAAATACTTCCAATCATAAATCGGATTTCCCCATCTCTGTCCAGTTGCACTAAAATAATCTGGTGGAACTCCTGCTATAAAGATCGGCTTATTTTCTGCATTTATCAGAAAATTTTCTTTTCCCGCCCATACATCTACAGAATCTACGCCTACATAAAAAGGAACATCTCCCATAATCTCAATTCCGTTTTTGTTTGCAGTTTTCTTCAATTCTGACCACTGGCAGTAAAATACATACTGAAGGAAAGCCTGATAATCTGCTTCTTTTTTTACACTTTTAGACAATTC
>JAHHTM010000196.1 GCA_020024675.1 Muricomes sp. | reverse complement strand
TTTTTCTCCGAATCCTACGAGATCCATACGTCCTGCTTTTCTTAATGCCTCCAGTACAAGATCATAATTGTCCGGATTGCGATACTGTATCAATGCTCTTTGCATTGCTTTTTCATGCGGATTTTTCGGCACATATACTTTTTCCATTGTTCGTGGATCAAGTCCAGTGTAATACATACATGTAGAAATGGTAGAAGGTGTCGGATAAAAATCCTGTACCTGCTCTGGCATGTAACCCAAATCTCTACAATATTCTGCCAGTTTTACTGCTGACTTAAGATCCGACCCCGGATGTGAAGACATAAGATATGGAACAAGGTATTGCTCTTTATGGAGCTTCTTATTCATATCATCAAATTTTCTTATAAACTCTTCGTAAACACAGTTTTTAGGCTTTCCCATCAAGGAGAGTACTTCATCCGCAACATGCTCTGGTGCAACACGAAGCTGACCGCTTATATGGTGCTCACAAAGTTCCCTTAAAAAAGTATTATCATGTTCTGCAAGTAGATAATCAAATCGTATTCCAGAGCGAATAAACACTTTCTTTACTTTTGGTAAATTTCGAAGTTTTCGAAGAAGCACTACGTAGTCTGAATGATCTGCATCCATATTCTTACATGGCTCAGGGAACAAACACTGACGATTTTTACAAGCACCATATTTTAACTGCTTTTTACAGGCAGGCTGCCTGAAGTTTGCTGTTGGTCCCCCAACATCATGAATATAACCTTTAAAATCCGGATCTTCTATAAATGTTTTTGCTTCTTCGATCAATGATTCATGACTTCTCGTCTGTATAATGCGTCCCTGATGAAAGGTAAGTGCACAGAAACTACAGGAACCAAAACAGCCTCTATTACTTGCAAGACTAAACTTAATCTCTTTAATCGCAGGCACGCCACCATCTTTTTCATAGGATGGATGGTAGGTTCGCATATATGGGAGCTTGTATACATCATCCATTTCCATTTGGGTAAGTGGTTTGGATGGTGGATTTTGTACAATATAAAGATGGTCATTGTAAGGTTCCACAAGTCTTTGTGCTGTAAAAGGGTCTGTATTTTGGTATTGAACATAAAAGCTTTCTGCGTAAGCTCTTGTATCATTTTTAACCTCTTCAAACGAATGAAGGATTACCGGATCATATATAGCATCCAAATCTTTTACTTTTACCACGGTACCATCAATATAAGTTAGATCTTTTACATCGATTCCTGCATTTAATGCGTCTGCAATCTCAATAATGGAATGTTCTCCCATGCCATAAGAAATAATGTCAGCGCCGGAATCAAGAAGTACAGATCGCTTTACCTTATCAGACCAGTAATCATAATGTGCCAGTCTTCGAAGGCTGGCTTCTATTCCACCAAGGATGATCGGTGTATGTTTGTAAGTCTGTCTGATGAGGTTTCCATATACAATTGTTGCATAATCCGGGCGTTTTCCCATTACTCCTCCCGGAGTATATGCATCTTGATGTCTTCTTTTTTTAGACACGGTATAATGATTTACCATAGAATCCATATTTCCAGCTGATACAAGAAAACCTAACCTGGGCTCTCCAAATAAAGTTACACTCTTTTTATCTTTCCAGTCTGGCTGCGCAATGATTCCCACACGATATCCATGTGCTTCTAATAATCTTGTAATGATCGCATGTCCGAACGAAGAATGATCTACGTATGCATCTCCTGAGACATAAACAAAATCTACATATTCCCAGCCACGATCTAACATATCTTGTTTACAAATAGGTAAAAAACCATTCGTCATAATTTAATAAAACATCCTTTGCTTGTTAATTTAATTTTTACAGACTTCATAGGTGTTGCCTAGTATTTGTCCATAATCATGAATAAAATAATCTGCCAGTTTTTTCTTTTGTGCATTATCTGGTCGTGAAAATTCGTCGTCTACGGCGCATACGCTCATACCTGCATTTTTCCCAGCCATAATACCTTGTGGAACATCTTCAAATACAAGGCATTCATTTGGTGTTACATGAAGATCTTCTGCCACTTTCAGATAAACATCTGGAGCAGGTTTGCTAGCATTTACTTCACACCCTGTACGCACTGAAGAAAAATATTGTTCAACATGGAGGGCTTTCAATGTAGCATCTACTAAAGGTCTTGCATTGCTTGTTGCAATGCCAAAAAGGATACCCTTACCATACAATCTTTTTATAAAATTGAGTGCTCCTGGCTTTAAAGGAACTTTTGTAGTGTATAAATCCATTGTCATATCTAGCCATTCTTGTTTCACATCTTCCAAAGTCAGATTTAATGTTGGAAACGTATCAAGAAAATATTGTGCTGTCTCTGTATAACTTTTTCCTTCAATGTCTTTGTGAAAAGTAGGTGGTGGGGTGATGTTATATTTATCCATGAATACAACATCCACTTCCGGCCAGATCCACATAGAATCCACCAAAGAACCATCCATATCAAAAATAACTGCTTTTTTATCTTTTAACATAATTCTTCAATCTCTTTCTTTGTAAGTTCTCGAAACTCTCCTGCCGGAAGATTTTCATCTAGTATCAAGGTTCCCATGCGTAATCTTTTCAGATAAGTAACTTCTTTTCCAACAGCATGAAACATTCTTTTTACCTGGTGAAATCTGCCTTCTCTTATAGTCAATTCAATCTCTGATATATCCGATGACTTTAAAACAACGAGTTTGGCAGGAAGCGTCGGTTTGTCATCACCGATATCAAGTCCTTTTGCAAAAATCTGAACATCTTCGTCCGTAACTTTTCCGTCAATACGGGCAAAATATACTTTATCTACATGTTTGGATGGAGAAAGAAGGCGATGGGCAAGTTGTCCATCATTTGTGATCAATAAAAGACCTTCTGTATCCTTATCCAGTCTTCCAACAGGAAACAGATCTTTACGGTTACTATTTATAAGATCCAGAACGGTTTTGTCTTTTTTATCTTCCGTGGCAGAAACAACGCCAGATGGTTTATGTAACATAAAATATTCAAATTCTGCATATGTTACAGGTTTCCCCTGGCAGAATACAACATCCGTTTCTGTGTCAATCTTTGTCTCTGGTTTTTTTACGGCATTTTCATTAACAAACACCTGTCCCTTTTGAATTAATTTTTTTACTTCACTTCGGGTTCCAATACCCATATCTGCAAGATATTTATCGAGCCGTATTTTCATAATTTGATCCCATCCATCGCCATCCCGGCAAATATTTGTTTTTTAATGTCTGGTTTGAAAGCTTTCCAAATCCAAGTGGATATCCATCTACACATACAAGATACCATCCTTTATCTTTTACTGATGTAAGATCTTCTACGTCAAGTGTATCTCCCTTTAAGTATTTCACTACCCTTTCATCAGAAATAGAAAAATCAAGACAGTTTGTATACTCTTCTTTTTTAAGATTCATAGCCAATGCCTGGCTTGGTTCAAAACGATTTTTCTTTAGCTCTCCTAACAAAAGACCAGATCGTAAGAAACGGATCTTATTAAGTTTTGGAAGTTCTTCCGGCATGTAGTAAACACGTTCTCCGTGGATATCAAGTCTGGAAGGTTCAAGATCCCAGCTGATATTTTTCCAAAACTTTTCAAGTTCTTCTGGCAATTTC
>JAHHTM010000195.1 GCA_020024675.1 Muricomes sp. | reverse complement strand
ATATTTATCGGACCGGAAGGTGGATTTGAAGAGGAAGAAGTAAGAATGGCAGAAAAGTTTGGAGCACATTCTATTACATTAGGAAAAAGAATTTTAAGGACAGAAACAGCAGGAATTACAGTTTTGTCCATACTTATGTATCATCTTGAAAAATAGAAGAAATAAACAAAAACAGAGGTAAGATTAGATGGAAATTTATTTGGATAATTCAGCAACGACCAGATGCTATAAGGAAGTTGGGGAACTAGTATATAAAGTAATGTGTGAGGATTTTGGGAATCCATCTTCTATGCATCTTAAAGGAGTGGAAGCTGAGCATTACATAAGGGAAGCAAAAGAAACACTTGCGAAGATCATGAAGGTTAATGCAAAAGAAATTCTGTTTACTTCCGGTGGTACGGAAAGCGACAACATGGCATTAATTGGGTGTGCAAGAGCGAATAAAAGAAAAGGAAAACATCTGATCACTACGTCAATAGAACATTCAGCGGTTTTAAACACAATGAAGTACCTTGAGGAAGAGGAAGGATTTGAGGTTACTTACCTTCCGGTAGACAAGACAGGAAGAATCCGAATGGATGATTTGAAAAATGCGTTAAGACCGGATACCATTCTTGTTTCTATCATGTACGTTAACAATGAAATGGGAGCAGTACAGCCGATAGAAGAAGCTTCAAAAATTATAAAAGCATATGATTCTTCTATACTTTTACATGTGGATGCAGTTCAGGGATTTGGAAAATATCATATTTATCCGAAAAGACAGGGAATAGATCTTATGTCAGTAAGTGGACATAAATTACATGGTCCAAAAGGTACGGGTTTCTTGTACATCAACGAGAAAGTAAAGATTAAACCGATTATTTTTGGGGGTGGACAGCAAAGAGATCTTAGATCAGGAACAGAGAATACACCCGGAGATGCAGGGATTGCTCTTGCAGCAAAAATGACATACGATCATTTGGATGAAAAAATTGCAAAAATGCGAGAACTGAAAACATATTTTATAGAAGGACTTTTAAAAATTGATAATGTAGTTATACACGGTCTGACTGATGAAAATAGTGCACCTCATATTATCAGTGCAGGGTTTGCAGGTGTCAGGAGTGAAGTGTTGCTTCATACTCTGGAAGAGAAGCAGATTTATGTTTCAGCAGGATCAGCCTGTTCTTCCAATCATCCAGCAGTAAGTGGTACGCTAAGAGAGATTGGCACGCCATCAGAATACTTAAAATCCACAATTCGTTTTAGTATGTCAGAATTTACTACAAAGGAAGAAATTGACTATACGCTGGATACGTTATATAATTGTATTCCAATGCTGAGAAAATTTACGAGACATTAATTTATAAAACAAAACAAAGGAGAGCAGATATGAAAATCCACTCATTTTTGATAAAGTATGGAGAAATTGGTTTAAAAGGAAAAAACCGTTATTTATTTGAAGATGCACTTGTACGTCAGATTCGTTTTGCTTTAAAGGACGTAGATGGGGAATTTGATGTTCATAAAGCATCTGGAAGAGTTTATGTAGACTGTACATCAGAATATGATTATGATGAAACCGTGGAAAGTCTTCAGAGAGTTTTCGGGATTGTAGGAATTTGCCCTGTTGTCAGAGTTGAAGATCAGGGGTTTGAAAAACTTTGTGAAGAAGTTGTATCTTATATGAAAGAGAAGTATCCTGAAGGAAATCAGACATTCAAAGTAGAAGCAAGAAGAAGCAAAAAGAGTTATCCTCTCAATTCTATGGAATTAAACTGTGAGTTAGGTGGTGTAATTCTTGATGCATTCCCAAATATGAAAGTAGATGTTCATCATCCGCAGATTAAATTAAATGTGGAAGTAAGAGAAGAGATATACCTGTATTCAGAGATTATTCCAGGGCCAGGTGGAATGCCAGTTGGTACAAATGGAAAAGCGGAACTCCTTTTATCCGGAGGAATTGATAGTCCTGTTGCGGGTTACATGATCGCAAAACGTGGTGTTACATTGCATGCAACATATTTCCATGCACCACCGTATACAAGTGAACGTGCAAAACAAAAAGTGGTTGATCTTGCAAGAATTCTTTCTAGATACACAGGACCAATTCAACTTCATATCGTTAATTTCACAGATATCCAGCTGTATATTTATGAAAAGTGCCCACATGACGAACTCACGATCATCATGCGACGTTATATGATGAAAATCGCAGAATATTTTGCAAAAGAAAATGGCTGTCTTGGACTTATTACAGGTGAGAGTATCGGACAGGTTGCCAGTCAGACTATGCAGAGTCTTGCAGTAACAAATGCAGTATGCACACTTCCTGTATATCGTCCACTTATCGGAATGGATAAGAGAGAAATTGTTGATATATCTGAAAAGATAGATACATATGAGACATCAATTCTTCCATTTGAAGACTGCTGTACTATTTTTGTAGCAAAACATCCGGTGACAAAGCCAAATCTGGAAAGAATAGAAATATCAGAAAGAAATCTTAGCGAAAAGATTGACGAACTGATGAAGACAGCGATTGAGACAGCAGAAGTGATTAAAGTTAAATAAAAAAATGGCTGTCTCAAAAGAGACAGCTTTTTTAAACTATAATTATTTGATGATGTAAGCATCCAGGGAAGCGAGAATTTCATCTACATTTCCACCGGCATGAATATTAAGTTCAATTGGCTTTGAAAGATCAAGACTGAAGATACCCATGATTGATTTAGCATCAATTACATATCTGCCGGATACCAAATCAAAATCATTATCATATTTTGTTATTTCATTTACGAATGATTTAACTTTATCGATAGAATTTAAGGAAATCTGAACTGTTTTCAATGGTAATACCTCCTTCAAATAAACAAACTATAGGCATAGGTTTTTCTATCCTATTTACATTCTAGTTGAAGAGGGTTTAAAAGTCAAGAATCAAAAAATAAAATAACAGGAGACTATTTATGAAAAAAGCAGCATTACATAATTTGGGGTGCAAAGTAAATGCATACGAAACAGAAGCTATGCAGGAAATGCTTGAAAATGCAGGCTATGAGATTGTTCCTTTTAAAGAAAAAGCGGACATATATATTATTAATACATGTACGGTTACAAATATGGCTGATCGTAAATCAAGACAGATGCTTCATAAAGCTAGAAAAATGAATCCGAATGCAGTGATCGTTGCGGCAGGGTGTTATGTTCAGGCATTAGAAGATGCAAAAACTATTGATTCAAGCGTAGATATTGTGATAGGGAATAATAAAAAACAAGATCTTATTGAAATATTAAAAGAATATGAAACGGAGCATAACGAACATGAAACACTAAGTGAATTGATTGATATTAACCATACACACGAATATGAAGAATTACATTTGTCTACAACTGGAGAACATACAAGAGCGTATATCAAAGTACAGGATGGATGCAATCAATTTTGTTCTTATTGTATTATTCCATATGCAAGAGGAAGAGTCAGAAGTAGAGATAAACAAGATGTGGAAGAAGAAGTAAAACGTCTTGCGTTAAACGGGTATAAGGAAATTGTGTTGACTGGAATTCATTTAAGTTCATATGGTGTTGACCTGGATGAAAAAGAAAATCTTCTGACATTGATACAGGC
>JAHHTM010000194.1 GCA_020024675.1 Muricomes sp. | reverse complement strand
AAAACCGTGTTCTTCTCACTGTGATTATCCTTTCTATTTTTTCCACATTATATCATATTTTTTAATTCATTTTAATCGAAATAGATTCCTTGTCTGTTCATGAAAAAAGATAGTTATCTGTATCGACAACTACCCCTTTTCTAATTACTTCTGGTTTTTCCCGTAATTCGTCCTATTAAAAGATGCCTTCCATTTGTTGACTGAGAAGTACAGGTTGATAAAGTGACAAAATGTTCTTCTTTAGTAAATGTGAAGTTTCTAATATTTTTCGCATTTTCTTTTATATAATTCAGATATTTTTGCTTCTCTGTTTTTCCTCGTACTTCTGTATTATACAACACAGAATCATAGGCATCTGCATGAAGAAATGCAAAAAATTCTATTTCATGCCACAACCCATCATAATACAATTCACCACATTTATGTGACTCAAAATACTTTGCATTCTCAAACAGTTCTATTTCTCCAAACATCGCCTGCTGATTCATATGATGTCCATAGATTATATTATTTATATCCTTAAAGTTTTTCTCATTTCGGCAGTCTAAAAAAATACTTCCTGAAAGCGAAAACTCCCCTTTTACATCCGTATTGATGTATGTTGTATTGTCATCTGCTTTTACCAAAGGATAATCTATATGTGTGCCTGCCACAGTAATCCAGCCAAACACATCTGGATTTATTCTTTTCAGTTCTTCAAAAGATAAATTATCCTTTGGATCTGGCTTATACGTTTCATACAAAGATGATTCTGCCTGTTGATAAATATGCTCCATATCCCATATTGTATAAATTGCATAGATGAAAATTGGTAGAAAAAACATAATAATTATTATATTCACTACATGATCTGCAATCCGAATTCCTTTTTCCAAAATGGTCACTATCTTGTCCAACGTCTTTTGAGCACTGCCAGTGTTCCAAATGCAATAGCTGACAAAACTAACAATAAAAGGAATGGAATATTGTTCAAAATAATTCCGGTAATCGGTATGTCTTGATATGTATTCGTAAATGTAACTTTATTTTCTTTTTCCCCTATCAAATTGTCTGCTCCTTCATTAGAAGAAGATAAATCATCTTTTTCATTGCCTTTTTTATCGTCTACCGTTAACTTACTGTTTTCGATGACAGTAATACTTGGAATATACCCATCCCCCTCTTCTCCTTTTTCTGTTACAACATAGTTTGTACCTACTAGAAGATTTTCAAACTCAAGTTTTTGTTTATCATGTAACTGAAAAGTGGTTGGTTCTCCAGCCCGACAAACGATTTCCTGATCTCCAATTTTTCCTGTAAACACAGTCTGATCTGAAGTAGAAGATTGTGCAAATGTAATTGTAAATTCAAACTCTTTTGTTTTATCCGCTAGTTCTCCTATTGTATTTTTTTCGATGATAAGAGATCCACTGTTTTTGGAATATGTATTTGTGAATAGAAGGTTATCTGTTTTATTTTCCTCTTCTTCAGCTGTGATTGTCTTGATATAAGTTTCTCCAGAATTGTCTGGTCTATTTGCTACATATACACGTAACGTATATTCTTTAGAAGAATAGGTAATGTCTGTCAGGTCTCCTTTCTTTTCTTTTACAGTATATTCATACACCCCTGCATGTGGAAAGTCGCCAAAAGTAATCATAGAATTTTTAGAAATTGTATATTTTCCAGCATTTGGCTCGCCTTTCCTAACCTCATCCGTTACGCCATATGTAATATTCTCAATGGTTGCCTTTGGCGCATCGTCTGTATCTGCCTCTACTATAAATTCAAATGTAGCCTCTGGAACGGAAAGTCCTTCTGGAAATTCCAGATTTTTTGTAATAAAAGCTGTTGCATTATCATTTTCTGTCCCTGTTCCAATTGTAGGTATGTCCTGTGCATATGCTGTCGTCGTAATTCCTACAAACAGGACTCCTGTTAACACGAATAAAGCTAACTTTTTCTTACTAATCATTCTTTTTAACTCCTTTTCCTATTATTTTCTTGCCAATAAGCAATTGTTATATTCCTCTGCTGCGAAGGATTGTGATCACAACACCTTTGATTTCTTTTTGTCCAACGGTACCATACACCCGGCTGTCTTTCGCATTCGGGCGATTATCTCCTAACACAAAGTATTCCCCTTTTTTAACCGTTAATGGAAAACAAATCCCCTCCACATACGGTAATGTCTGTGTATGAATCTCTGTTTCTTGCTGAAGATAACCATTTATTTCCACCCCCGCTTCCGTAAGATTTATCTTGTCACCTTCTTTTGCTATAATTCTTCGAATTTGTTTTTCACCATCTTTTTCAATGACAATAACATCTGATGGGTGATATTCTTTTTGCAGCTGATAATATATTGCCAGATCTCCCTCTTTCACTGCCGGATTCATCATGTTATCACTGCATCGACATATTCCCACAATAAATAAAAATGTAATTGCCAGTAGCAGCAAAAATACTAAAATTTTTAATAGTAGAAATAAAAATTCTTCTTTTGATCTATCTTTCATCTTTTTATCCTTTTACTGAAATACTATCTCTGCCAATCCTTCACAATATATTCTATGACAGTGGGACAAGTTATATTATTCTAATTAAGATAATTCTAAAAAAATCTATGGCTTTCCAACATCAAAAAAGCTTCCGAGAAATTATTCGGAAGCTTTTCTAACATTTCAATTATGCAGTTTTTAATTTTTTATTTGCTCTCTTCTTTTTCATAAGAAAATACTTTCTTAAACGCAAAACTGTGTACAATGCATAGATTGCTGTATATACAACAATATCAAAAATATGTTCTTTTGCATTTGGAGCATATAACACCATTACATGCACATATATAAGATAGTAGAATGGATAAGCCAAACGTTGAAGATTCTTCCATGATTTTGGCTTCATTTTCTTTCTGATGCACTGGAATGAAGTTAAAAACAATGGAATCATAATTACAAGTAAAACAATTGTCAAAATTGCAGCAACAAGTTGTGTTCCATTTAACATCTGACGATTAAAGATCAGTGCCGGGAAGTAAACCACTCCGAAAATGATATTATGTGCAAAGGCTAAAATACATCCAATAATAGACAGCTCGCCGCGAATTTTCAAAAGCTTGATCGTCCAGGCATTATGTTGTGTAATTGCTCCTAAAAACATTACGATTATAAATGTAGCTGTGGAAAACGCTCCTCTCTGAAATAGATTCATTCCCCATTGGTTCATTCCGGCTGGAACTTTCTGACTCCATCCCAATAAATAATATGCAACCACAAAAGCTGTCAACGCATATGTTCCCGTATAGAAAGCAACTGCTTTCTGCTTAATTTTATCCGACAGAACACTGTAAAGCAGTATTACGATAATCAGTGCTTCAAGTAATATCATTTTTGTGTTTCATCTCCTTTTTCTTCTAATCGTGTCTGATCCTCAGAGACCGTCGGTTCAACAGGATTCTCTGTCTGGGAATCCTGTTCATTCTGGCTGGTGGAAACTACCGGCTCCGTCTCCTGTTTCTCTGGTTCTTCTACCTTTACGTCTTCCAAATCTGCTTCTTTAGACTCAATATTCTTCACATTTTCGTCTGTCACAGCGGTCGTAGCAGGAACTACTGAAACCATTTTTCCCTCTGTTTGCTTTGTAATAGGA